>JBGSUK010000007.1:0-228556 GCA_041753455.1 Anaerolineae bacterium
GCGACGGTGAAGACCACATCATCAACGTTGGTGCCAGTGCCTTCAGCAATGACTGAACCCTTGACCGACATGGAGGATTGCACGCCTTCCAAACCAGCGTTGATAGCGGATTGACCTTTTTCGGTAGACTTGCTACCAGAAGACAGGATGGCGAAGGCAAATACCGAGGCGACCACCACGAAGGCGATCAAGATAATGGCAGTTTCTAGTGCGGATTGACCGCGTTCATTGTTCATATTCCGGGACATCTCAATCACTCCTCGAGATAAGTTATGCTTAACGTTTGCTTGTTAACACTATAAATCTTTATGCTTCGTGAATGAATTCGGAGATGCCCGTAATTTTCAATGGAGAAACCCGTAATTAGCCTACGGGTTTTCCGTAGACTCAAAAATGGGTGATATGAAAAAGGTTGAATTTAAGCCAATGTGGTGATTTAGAGTTGGGCTAACACGCGCCGCACCAAGATTTTTGCCATCTCGGTTCGATATTCACTGCTGCCCCAATGATCGCTAGGAGGGTCAAGTTTAAGGGCCGCCAATGCGCGGTCAACATCGCCATTGGTTTCAATCAAGAGTTCATCCACTACCCCAAGTGGAATGGGGTGATCGGCTGCACCACACAGGGCCAAGCGGACATCATGCAATTTACCATTGGCGTCACGGTCAAGATAGCCAACTGCGCCAACGATAGGGTCATCGGCGGGGGTGCGGGCTACTTTTTCAAAGGCATGGCGGGCGGTGGCTGTGCCTTTTTCAAGCGCGATTTCAGTAATTAGGGCCTGTTGAACTTCTCGTTTGGGGGCAGTCAGCCAATTATGGATAAAACGCGGCCAACCATTGGCATCCACTTGAGCGTCCAGCGCAGTTAGGGCGGTCAGGAAAATCGAATTAGGGCGCTGTTCCACCAACACATCACCAATTGTAAGTGTGTTGCGTTGATTAATCGGCGCCTCCAATTGCAGTATCTCGCCTATGAAGCCTGCGTTGGGAATTTTTTCCGCTAGTTCCAAACAGGTCAAGCGGGCTTTTTCCAACGTCATCATGCTGCCCAATGAAAAACCCGCATCAAAGACACGGTGGCGGTCTAATTTCAATTTGGAGAGGTCTACCACTGCGGTCACATGGGTTGGCGATTCCCGATGCAGCGCCACACCGCCATATAAAGGACGGGTATTGCGTTCGGTCAATAAATGAATCGCTTCATCAATGGTGGTCGGGTGGTGGATGGTGTTTAATCGGATGAGCATATTTTCGCCTCAAAAAATTGGGAGAGGTCAAAACCTCCCCTATATTATATCACCTAGAACTGCTCTAAGAAGCGCAGATCGTTGGCCCAGAAATTACGAATGTCGTCAATGCTGTGTTTCCGCATGGCGATGCGCTCTGGCCCCATGCCAAACGCGAAACCACTCCACACCGTTGGGTCATAGCCACCATTCTGCAACACCACCGGATGCACCATCCCACAGCCCATAATTTCAATCCAGCCGCTATATTTGCAGACCGAACAGCCTTCACCCCCACACAGCGAACACGACACGTCCACTTCCATACTGGGTTCGGTGAAGGGGAAGTAGGAGGCACGATACCGTACCTGCGCGTCCTGCCCATACATACGTTTGGCGAATTCGGCAATCGTGCCCTTTAAATCCGACATGCGAATGCCTTTGCCCACCGCCAACCCTTCGACCTGATGGAATTGGATTTCGCTGCGATTGCTGATTTGTTCGTACCGATAGCACATCCCCGGCAAAATTACGCGGATGGGTCTTGTCCCGTTGTCGCCATATTCCCACATGGCCCGAATCTGCCCGCCGGAGGTATGGGTACGCAAAATCACATCTTCCTGCGTGGTATAGAACGTGTCTTGCATATCACGTGCCGGGTGATAGGGCGGAATATTTAACATGGTGAAGTTAACTTCATCCGACTCAACATCCCGCGAACGATACACTTGGAAGCCCATCTCGCCCCAAATAGCTTGAATCCGCCGCAGCATTTGCGTGCTAGGATGCAGTCCCCCCGTTGGACGTGGACGCCCCGGCAAAGTAACATCCAATTCCCCTTCTTCCAATGACCGCCCCAATTCAATTTGGCGGATGGCAGTGGCGCGTTCTTCATGGGCTGTCATCAATAGATTCTTGATTTCGTTGGCCCGTTTGCCAAACTCGGCGCGTTGAACTTCGGGGAGTTTGCCCGTTTCGCGCAGCATCAGGGTCAATTGGCCCTTACGCCCCAAGAATTTGATTTCCCAACCTTCAAGGGTCTCTGAATCATTGATTCCCTTTAATTCTTGAAGGGCATCTTGATAGATTTTTTCAAGTTCTGCTTGCATTCCTCACCTCATTATGAAATAGAAACCGAGCGATAGCAGCACCATCCATAGCATTGATGCGAAAAATGTCCCAATTCGGCGACGCATCCGAGCTTGATAGCCAATTGGCTCACGATACCCCGAACGCCGCAGGGAAATACCCATTGCAATCAGCGATAACCATACTCCGATCACGACAATAATAATGCGCTCAAGTGGGTTGGCAGGTATATCCAAAACTTGCTCCTGAAAAATCAGGGTAAACAATACCAGCCAAGTCACCAATAAAAAACGTTCAAAATAGGGCAGCCATGTCGTTCGCAGCACATTTTCAGAGAGTTGGGCTTCATGTAGGGGCGTCCGACCTCCACTGACATATGCTCCTATTGCACGCGACACAACATCGTACAAAGTTTTATCAATACTTCTGCCCTCTGGCTTGTCTTCGGGTGGTTGCATAAACGACCTCCTTAACCTAAGGCCATAAAAATGCAAAAGCGCCCATCCATGACACGATTTCCAAAAAACCGTTATCAGGGACGAGCGCCGTATTTTTTACAGAACTCGCGGTACCACCCTGTTTGCCCGACCATTTTTGATGACCAGACCACTTGATTGCATCCGTTAACGCTGGATGATGCGGAGCCACCTACTCAACTTGGATGTTTTCAGCGGTCGGCTCAGGAGTGAATTCGGCAGGATGTGGCGCGGTGGGGCTTGCAGCCGATGGCCTCCACTCTCTGTAATTTGCGCTTCCCAATGGCCCGCCTACTGGTCTCCGTCAATGCCTTTGGTGAAACTGAGTATGCCAGAAAGTCGCTCATGGGTCAATAGGATGCACCATTCACCGGATGAACACCCGTCATTCACGCTAATTCAGCGAATGCTTTTTGTCATATTTTCGCCATACACTTCAGCAATATCACAATATTAATGATCGAATTTTCAAGAATTAAGCTAAAATGAACTATAATCCTATCTTCGTTGGTCTATCTAGCGAGAAACGAGAAGTCGTGTGGAACTCCAAACCAAACAATTAAACCCCCAAACAATTCTGATTCACATCAATGGGCGATTTGATGCAGCAGTCGTGGAGCAAGTTAAGCGGATATGGATTGAAAATGTAGACATTCACTTTGTAGTAGCAGATCTCTCGGAGACAAGTTTTATTGACTCGATAGGATTGGCGACCCTTGTTAGCGGTCTAAAAACCACCCGTCAACGCGGTGGTGAACTGATTCTGCTCAAGCCCACTGAGCCAGTCAAAGTTATTTTGGAACTGACTCGAATGAATATTGTTTTTAAGATTGCTAGCACGGTACAAGAAGCGGAAACCTTTACAAGGACATCATGACCGATCGCACGCTGGATGAGGTTCTGGCATATCGAAAACGCATTGCTGGGCTTGAGTCTGAACTTGACGAAATGACCGTTGCTTTGGCCCAAGCATGGGATCAACTTGTCCCATTTTTGCAGGCCGCCCCCACCCAAGCAACATCTACCCTCGACATTGTGCCTGTTCTCGAATCCATCATCGCCGCCATTGATGCACGTATGGGGGCCGTTTACCTCAAACGCGACAATGAGTGGTTGACAATCCCCCTAGAAATGCTCAATGTACGCGATTTCTATAAATATCTCGATCAGTTGGAATCGGGCCAGATCATGCACATGCACAATATTCCGGCATGGCATGGTAGACCCACCCACTGGATGTTCATGCCCATTCTGATTAACAGTAAAGTGGTTGGGGCCATTGGGGTGGGCCATGAAGAAGGCGAACGTGAATTTACGGCTCTAGATGCGCGGGTATTGACCCGTATGACCGAGCGTGCCGCCAGCCAAATTGTCGCGGCGAACTTAGCCGAAAGCCAAGCCCGCGAGGCCAAACTTGCTCGTGAAGTGCAGATTGCTAGTTTGATTCAACGGTCTATTCAACCCTTGACCGTGCCCCGATTGCCCACCATTGAAATGACCGCCCAATGGATGCCCGCTTCAACTGTCGGTGGGGACGCATGGGGATGGGTATTGCAGCCCTCCGGTCAACTGGCCTGTTTCATTTTGGATGTCGCGGGGAAAGGACTTCCGGCGGCGTTGGGAGCAGTTTCATTACACACAGCCCTAAAAATGACCCTGCGCCTTGGCCTAAATCCGGTCAATGCTTTGGAAACCGTGAATAACGAGGTGTACGAACCCTATACAAATGCCGGCCTCCTTGCAACCGCAACCGTCATCACCATTGACCCTAGTAGCGGCGAAGTTGAACATGCCAATGCCGGACATACCCCGACACTCGTTCGGACTGGCAACAAGTGGTCACTTTGGAACGCTTCTACACCGCCCTTGGGGGTCTTACCCGAAATTACACCCCAGTGCGATTATCGGATTTTGCAGTCAGGTGATCTATTGATTTGTTATAGTGACGGCTTCAGCGAAATTGAAACCCCCAACGGGTTTTGGGGCACACAGGGCCTTTTGCACGCTATTCCAGACCATACTACGAGTATTGATGCCGCTGTTCAACATATCTTGGCGGCGGTGGAAGACCTTCCGAACTATGGTGCTGCTGCCGATGATCAGACCATTATGGGCCTGTCGTTTTTGTAGAGACGGTCTAGCAAGGCGTTAATGATGGCATACCAAAAAATGATAATCGCTGCAGAATTCACCGAACTACACAAGGTCTCGGATTTCGTGGCGCGGGTTCTTGATGAATTGGATTCCCACTCGCGCTCTCAAATGGTCTTGGCAATACATGAATTGTGCCTCAATATTGTTGAACACGCCTATGCAGGGGCACCCGGCAAAATTGAACTTGAGGCGTTTTTGGAAGGGGGGCAATTCGAATTACAGGTCCATGACGATGGCCCTCATGCCTATTTTGGTGCGCCCGAAATCGTCCCGCCCGACCCCGGTGATTATCCCGAAGGTGGGTGGGGATTGTATATCTTGCATCAAGTCATGGACAATATTCAGTATCGGCGGCTTGAAGCGGGCAATGAATGGCGATTGTTGAAGAACTTGGAGTAATTGAGCTATGACCACCCCGATTGTATTGGTAGTAGATGATGAAAGCGTGACCCGGCGGCTAGTCGCTTACACTCTAAAGACGTTAGGGATCGAAGTTGTAGGCGCAGGTGATGGCTATGAAGCCCTTGCCGCTGCCAAAGAACAGGTTTTTGCGCTTGCCATTGTGGATATTGGCCTGCCCGATATGGATGGTTTTGAACTGATCCGCCATCTCAAAGCCGACGACAAAAATGCCAACATACCTATCATCACATTCACCGCCCGCAATGAACCCCAAGATGAAACACTGGCCTATGAATTAGGCGCGGTTGGCTTTCTATACAAGCCATTTAGTACCCAAGAACTCCGCGAAATTGTGACCCGCCATTTACAGATGGAATAGATTGCCGCCACAATTGATTAGGTCGGAAGGCAGTTAGTCACCAATAGATAGCTTGCCAACATCGTAGAAGCGTCCGGAATTTTCCTGTTTACGTTCAATTGGCAGGCTCAAAGTAAATTTGAATAGACTGCCGTGCCCTACTTCGCTTTCGACCTCAATTTTCCCGCCCATTAGCTGCACAAGTTGCTGTGCGATTGCTAAACCCAGTCCTGCGCCACCGTATCGTCGAGTTGTTGAGCCGTCGGCCTGTATGAAACTGTCAAAAATCCATGCCAGTTGTTCGGGGGGAATTCCAATCCCGGTGTCACGTACCTCAAAACGTAGACGTACCAACGATTGTGTTATGGAGACCTGTTTGATCCCGATTTGTACTTCGCCCTCTTGCGTAAATTTCACGGCATTGCTGGCAAGATTATAAAGCACCTGATAGAGGCGGTTTCTATCGCCGATGACCCGCACAACAGTGTCTATTTCGGAAACGAAAGTCAGATTTTTGGTCTGCAACTGACGCGCCAGATTCGCCGCCACATCCGCGACCAATTTGTTGAGATCAATGAGTTCATTTTCTAGGACTAATCGGCCCGCTTCAATTTTCGAGAAATCCAAGACGCTGTTCACGATATACAGCAGTTTCCGACTGCTTTCGTGCGCGGTCTCGGTAAAATCGCGCTGTTCCGGGTTTAGTGGGGTTTCCAATAGCAGTTCCAACATGCCAATGATACCCGTCATAGGCGTGCGAATTTCGTGGCTCATGTTCGACATGAACTCACTCTTGATCTTCGCCAAGCGCAGTTCCTCATCACGCGCCTGAATGAGTAGACGAGCATTTTGCTGGCGTTCCAACAATCGGGCATAACTTTCGGCAATGGTGCGGAGCGTGGTAATTTCTTCTGGGAGCCATTCACGTGCTTGGCGTCGTTCATCAAAACCGATGAATCCCTGCAAGCGCCCCCCAAAATAAAAGGGCAGCACCAAAACAGCCTCGATTCCTTGGCGCACCAAAACGTTACTGATATCCGGCGGTAGGTCGTCAATATGGGCGGGTGCAATAACACCATCACGCATCAAAAGAGGAACAAGCGAGGGAAAAAATTCCTCATAGGGAATCTTCTGGAAAAGTTCAAATTGGCTGGGTGTTTCTGGTGAACACCATTCCAGCACATTATCCATGATGGGTTCTTGGAGGCGAAAACGGAATACAAAAGCCCGCGCTACATCAAAAAATGCACCGGTTATGGCAAGCGCCTTTTGCATGGCTTCGTCGGCGTCCTCGTGCTGCAAAAACAGACTGGTGATTTGGCGCAAGACCTGTTCCAATTCCAGCAGGCGCTCTTGGCGTTGTTTGGCACGGGTCGCATTGGTAACATCCCGATATTGCCAAAGATTTCCCAGTGGCTCCCCTTCGAACGCAATCGGCACATAATCCCGTTCAAACACCCGCCCATCTTTGAGAACCAGATCTTCAGCAATGAGAGTCGCACGTGCTGCCAGAATAGCATCAATATGCTCAACAAAATTGGGGTCTACAAATAGGGGGCGAGAATTTTCGGCGGCTTCGCGGCAATCCCTCCCAATCAAAAGATGGGGCGACACAGGAATCAGAAAAAGATTACAAAATGCCTCATTAATCAGGGCTATCTTGCGACTTTCATTCTCAACCAGAATCCCGACCTGTAAATTTTCAATCAGGGTACTTAACCGTTGGGTGGTGCGTTGCAGTTCATCGTGCGTGTGTCTGCGTTCAGCAATGCGATCCTGCAATTGTTGTTGACGATCATTTTCTAACTGATTGCGATAATAAATAGATAGAACAATCGTCGTGTTGGCGAGCAGCAAAAATACGGTGAGGTAGAAATACTCGTCCTCAAACCGCAACAGCCACAAAATGAACAGCGGCAAGATTGCAGCCGTCGCGATGATGATCGTTGTTCGCACTGATAGCAACAACCCGCTCAACATCACCACCACCGTCAGATAAATGGCATAGCCTTCCATGATGGTCGGGTCGAGCACCATCGAGATGTAGATGCTTAGAAAGGTGATTGCAATTGTCAAACGTGCTGCAAATTCATAATGGGGTGTCCGGCTGATCCGGTAGATGATGATTAGGCCTATCAAAATAATGACGACGAATCCCGTCTCAATATGCGGAACAATGCTGTAGTCATTATCTACTTCGATACTGAGGACAAGACTTAATAACGTGATGACAATCAGTGGGATAAGCAGAGAAGCCAATAAACGTGCTTTTCGTCGTGCATCGGGATACTCAAGCAATGGATGGGGTTGCGTAAGTTCCTGCCAAAGGTTCTCAAAATACCGGATTGGGTTCATCTTATGCTATTAAGAGTCATAATAAATCATCTTATTGATAAGAATATCACAGACCACAAAAAAAGACTGTCAAAATTTGAGGCAAATTCCGAATTTATTCTCCAACAGCATCTGCCCCAAAACTCGGAAAAAAAGACTACCCCCTTGATAGAAAAATGGAGTATAATAGTTAAACGCTTAACTACTATTTATTTTTAAGAGCAGATTGAATTTTTATGCCAACCTTGGCTGAAGTTGCCGAAAAAGCGGGTGTCTCGATAGCCACTGTCTCCAAAGTGCTATCCAATACCCCTTACTTTACCGAGGAAACCCGCCGCAAAGTGATGTTGGCGGTTGATGAATTAGGGTATTTGCCCAATTTAGCGGCCCGTGCCCTATCCTCTGGTAAGACTCATCTTATTGGCGTAGTATTCCCCTACGTCTATGAAGGCATCTTCACTGATCCTCTTGTGCAATACATCTTAGAAGGCGTCGAGGCAGAATGTAACGAACGCGGTTACAACATCCTGCTCAGCACACCTCGCCTAAGCCCCGATGGCCCTGACGAAAATTACCGACGCTTACTCCGCAGCAGCTACTTAGATGGCATCGTCGCTTTAGACAATGTGCCACTCAGTTCGGTGCTGTTACCCACCTTACGAAAAAACACACCAGCGGTAGCAATTGGCTACGGCGATCATCCGAATTTTGTCCGTAGCGACGACCTACAAGGCAGCACCGCTTTAATGGAGCATGTTATTGGCTTGGGACATCGGCAAATTGGGATTTTGACGGTTGACGAATCCCTGCATTATTCCATTCAGATGCGCCATTTGGGATTACAACAGGTGGCCGAAGGTGCGGGATTAAATTATGCCCGCCTACCCAAATATGACCGGGGCGATTTTTCGATTGCCAGTGGGATGCGTGGGGCATTGGCGCTTCTGGAACAACAGAACAACCTCACCGCGCTGGTCTGCATCAATGACCGTATGGCATTGGGAGCAATTCAGCAGGTGCAAAATATGGGCCTCAAAGTGCCCGACGACATTTCCATCGTCGGTTATGACGACATCCTCTCGGCCCAATTGTTTTCGCCCCAGCTCACCACTATTGACCAGCGTGCGCCGGAACTAGGGCATCGGGCGGCCCGGATGTTATTCGCCCTCTTAAATAATGAAAACCCTGACTCGGTGGTTATTCCGACCCAGCTTTGTGTTCGAGAATCGTCGGCCCCACCGAATACATCTCGCTAGTGGAATTCTGGTTGAAAGGAGAACATTTCAGCGATTGAAAAAAGCGAGAATCCATTTTTACACCCCTGTTTTCTCTGTATCTGTATCGTCTGATGATTTAGGAGGTCCCCAAAATGTTTAAGCGTTTACTCGTATTGGCAATTCTGGCGGCGATGCTGCTGCCCGTGTTCGCGGTCAATGCACAGGACGAAATCACCCTGCGTTGGCGCACCCGCCCTGACAATCAGGCCGAAATTGATGTTTACCAAGCCGCCAGCGACGAAATTGACGCCGCTTGGGAAGGCGTAGCCCTGCAATATGAACCCGGTGGTTCTGAAACCGCCAGCTATCAGGACGTGCTGGTCACCGAACTGACCGGTGGTACCGCCCCCGACGTGTTCTGGATTCCCGGCACCGACGTAGCCCGTTTTGCTAAACTGGGCTTGATCCTGAACCTGAACGAACTTGCCGCCGCCAGCGAAGGCTTCAGCAAGGACGATTTCTATCCTCAAATTATGGAACACCTCACCTATTCACTCGACGGCAGTGACACCCTATGGGGTCTGCCCCGTGACGCTTCGGCGTTTGCCATCTACTATAACGAAGACCTCTTCGACGAAGCTGGTCTGGATTACCCGGCTGAAGGCTGGACATGGGAAGACTTCCGCGCCGCTGGTGAAGAAATCACTGCGCTGGGTGGCGATGTCAAGGGCTTTGGCATGAGCAACTGGTGGGGGCCATATGGCTACTTCATCAACGCCGCTGGTTCTAGCTTCTTCAATGAAGACTACACTGGCTGTGGTCTGGCGAATGAAAACACCGTTGTTGGTCTGGAAGCACTAGCTGGCCTATATCAGGACGGCTTGGCTGTTCCTTACGGTGAAGACCCCGAACCCGTCTTCCTCGCGGGTAACGTTGGTATGTTCATGAATGGCCGTTGGGCAACCCCCAATGTCGTAGCGAACGCCACCTTTGGTTGGAACGTCGCCGAACTGCCCGTTGGCCCCGGTGGCCCCAGCAACTGGCTGTTCTGGGGTGCGTATGTGGTGAATGCGAACACCGAACACCCTGCCGAAGCTTGGGAACTTGTGATGCAACTGACCAGCCCTGCCATTCAAGGCAAGATTGCTGGTTTGGGTGCCAACATTCCCAGCCGCGTCGGTGGTTCGGGCGTGGATGATTTCCTCGCCACGTTCGCTGATCTGGAACTGAACAACCAAGCGTTCGTAAATGGCTTAGGCTATGGCGTCGCTGAAAATCCCGTGTGGGCAGGTGACTGGCCCAGCATCGGCACCGTTCTCGACAGTGGAGTTGCCGCCGTCGTCGGTGGTGACCTGACTGCTCAGGAATTCGCCGATACCGTCTGTGCTCAGATTGATCCATTCTTCGCCGCCGAATAAAACACCGTTGTAACTTCACTGGGGGGGATGGTTCATCCTCCCCTTTTTTTCCCCGATAATCATTTGAGCTAGGGCAAGGGGGACGAAAATTATATGGCTACTTTGTCACAAACCGGGAGCATTAGCCCAATGAATGAGCGAAAAACCCTCCCATTGGCAATCCCTGCCAGTATTGTTTTGAATATCGCAACTATTGTTATTAGTGCATTGCTGTCTTTAAGTGTTTTTGATCTGGATGAGTTTTACGCTTTAGGCAATACCGTTCAATATTTCGTTGGGGGCATCGCATTTGTACCGGCGGTTGCTGGTGTCGCTGCGATTGTCCTGCTCCTCATGAAAAATCCAAATGGGCGTTTTCTGTCCCTCACCCTACATTTTCTGGGGATGATCGCCGCGTCCCTTTATTTGCTGCATATCTGGGGTGTATTTACCGGGTTTGATTCCGTCGCAGGTGCCCTGTATGACAATTCGGCTTGGCTGTGGGGCTTGGCGATTTCCTACGCCCTCTATTGGTTTGCCGGACGGCTTGATAACAGCAATCCTTTCCGCAGTCGGATTGAGATCGTCGGCGTAGGAATTGGCATGTTGGCGCTCATTGGCCTGCTGTTTTTTGGCGGGATTTTAGAAGCGGCAGCCGACATACTAGGTAAGTATGACCAACCCGAGACATGGATTGCCACTGCCCTAATGGTTGCCTTTGGGATTGTGGCCTATGGCATTTTAGTATTAGGCGAGTATTTTGGTGAAACTACCGACCAGCGCACCGCATGGCAGGGTTGGTTAATGTTATCGCCTAACATCATCGGCTTTATGATATTCTTTGCGGGGCCACTGCTGCTGTCACTCTATCTAAGTTTTACCGACAGTGTCGGCGTTAAGGAACCGAACTTTATTGGACTGGATAACTACAGCCAAGCCCTGTCCGTTCAATTCAAAACGCAGGGTGAAAACGACCAGTATGCCCAAGATGCACTGGATGCTGGCTATCGTGTGCTGGAAACCATCAAAATAGGCGATAAGACCACCGTCATCGGGGCGAAAGATGTCTATTTCTGGATCAGCCTCCGAAACACCTTTATGTTTTGTTTGATGCTGATTCCATTAGCCACTATTCCGGCCTTGCTGCTGGCCGTAGTCCTCAATTCGAAGATACCCGGCATGAAGATCTATCGGGCCGCTTTCTTTTTGCCATCGGTCGCCGCTGTCGTCGGGATTGCCCTCATCTGGCGAATCGCCCTCTATAGTTCCAGCATCGGCTATATCAACTATGCCCTCACCGAATTTACCCATTTCTTAAATAGTACCTTCGGCACATCGTTTGCCGATACGGAAATTGCTTGGCTAAGTGACACCCGCTATATGATGTTTTCAATGGTACTGATGGCGGCGTGGCAGGTGGTGGGGTTCAATATGGTACTGTTTCTGGCAGGCATTCAAGGGATTCCGAACGACCTGTACGAAGCGGCCCAAGTGGACGGGGCCAATCAGCTAAATCAGTTCCGCTTTATCACGATGCCCCAATTACGCCCGACCACTTTTTTCGTAATTGTGACGACCATCATCAACGGCTTGCAAGTCTTTAATGAACCCTTTGTGCTGTTTCGTGGCGCGGCCTTCCCGGATGAAGTACGGACGGCTGTACTAAATCTCTATCTCAGGGGTTTCCAAGACATTCTATTTGGTTACTCATCAGCACTGGCATGGATGCTGTTTGCCATCATTTTTGTGGTCACGCTCATCCAATTCCGCCTCAACCGCGATAAGACGGCCTAAAGGAGATCATACCATGCAAAGAGAAGCGAATCATGAACTCAAAGTTTGGGCGTCACGCGGCTGCATTCACCTGTTTTTGCTGACTTTTGGCTTCATCATGTTGTTTCCATTCATCTACATGCTGTTTGCCTCCCTCAAAAACAGTCAGGATTTTTCTAGCAATCCCCGCCGCTTGCTGCCTTTTACACAATTGGATACCGATTTTCAGGATACCCAAGTCCCGCTGTATTCCTTTAATGTCAATGGGGGTGAACGGGATGCGGTGATTGCCAGTGGGGATAACGATAAGATAGATTTTGGTTATCTGACCACCCGTGCCGCACTGGAAGCCGAACTCAAATTGGACAACCACGCCAATGCCCGCCGTCGCCCCGAAATCTATCTGTCCCTGCCAATTGGTTGGGTTATGAGCGATGGCACGGAATTTGAACTCGATAAAGCGGCAGAGACCGAAATCACCTTAAATCGCACCAGCAACAATGTCGAACTGACCGACCGCAACAATCAGACTAACAAGTTTACGGCCTATAGCGTAACGATAGATGGGCAGGCCCAAAGCACCACCTTGACACTCTATGACATTACGACCCCGTTGCTTGCTTATAGTGGTAGTCGTCTTAAGGGCGATGAATGGGTGTTGGTCAATACGGGACGTGAAGAAGCCCTACTCGATAAAGAGGGCAACGATCGCGATTATCTGGTTTTTGAACTTCGCAGTGGTGATTCTATCCAAGAATTATTAATGGCTTCCAATTCAACCGTTACGGTGTTTGTTGACCCCGGAGATATTGATTTCGTGGTCTATACCACCCCTGTTGAGACGGTCAAAGCATCGGAAAAGATCGAATTTCAACTGCGAAACTATAATACCGTCTTGGGACGTGGGGAAGACCAAAGCCTGAAACTTGACCGTCCTCTCGTCAATACCATCCTTGTGACCATCTCCGTCGTGTTGGGGCAAATTGTCACCTCGGTATTTGGGGGTTATGCCTTCTCGCGCATTGATTTTAAAGGGCGAGATACCTTGTTCCTTGCCTATCTCGGTTCGATCATGATCCCCTTTGTGGTGTTGATTGTGCCGATGTATAAGCTGATGGTGGCGATTGAGTGGAATGACCGCATTGTTTCGCTGATCGTGCCCTGGATTTTTAGCGCCTATGGCACATTCCTAATGCGTCAATTTTTTGTGACCTTCCCCAAAGAAATCGAAGAAGCGGCTTTGTTGGATGGGTGCAGCCGATTGCGGATTTTGTGGCGCATTTTTGTGCCGCTTAGCACACCGGTCATTGCTACACAGGCCATTTTCACGTTCCTCTATGCGTGGAACAGCTTTATTTGGCCGTTGGTGATTATCAGCACCAACAACAAAGACAATCATGTGCTGACCCTATCACTCATCACGCTGAGTAACATTCACGCCGATAAGCCCAACTTGGTACTGACCGGGGCCGCCGTGATGATTTTGCCGCCGATATTGGTGTTTATCCTTGCCCAGAAGTATTTCGTAGAAGGCATTACATCCTCTGGCTTGAAAGGATAATCCATTTTCGAGTAAGCTATGTCGGCATTTTGAATTTGGGAACTTAACGGGGACGGCTCACTTGGGGTCGTCCTTCGTTCATCAATCGTAAGTGCCGAATGAAATCTTAATCAACCCCTGACCTAGATGGAGCAGTGTCCCCATGTCCGTTTTGACCGGATGCGCCTATTACCCAGAACAGTGGCCCCCAGACTATTGGCCTAATGATGCCCATACCATACGCGAGATCGGCCTCAGTGTCGTGCGCCTTGCCGAATTTGCGTGGGATAAGATGGAGCCAAACCCCGGTGTCTATGATTTTGATTGGCTCGAAGAAGCCATTGAGATTTTGGCGGCGGAGGGCCTAAAAATTGTCCTCTGCACCCCCACACCAACCCCACCCCCGTGGCTGACCCATATGTATCCCGACATTTTGCGTGTCAATGAGCAGGGGATTCGGATTAGTCCCGGAGCGCGGCGTCAACCCTGTGGCAACGTTCCGGCCTTTCAAGAACACGCTTTTGATATCGTTACCCGTATTGCAGAACGATTTGGTCAACATCCGGCAGTCATCGGCTGGCAGATTGACAACGAATTTGGTGTAGGCCAAACCACACGCTGCTATTGTGATCACTGTCGCCGTCGTTTTCAGGCATGGCTGCAAGAGAAATATGGCCCACTCGATGCCCTCAATGAGGCATGGGGTACACAGTTTTGGGGTATGACCTATCGTGATTGGGCCTATATCCCAATTCCCGGCATCACCACCGAGCCACAAAGTCCCTCAATGCATCTCGACTATCGTCGTTTTTCCTCCAACACATGGGAACGTTTTCAGCGCCAGCAGATTGAAATCCTGCGCCCCTTGTCCCCCGGACGTTGGATCACCCACAATTTTATGATTCGGCATTGGTCATTGGATTATTGGAAACTGGCCGAAGATTTGGACTTCGTTTCCTACGACAACTATCCGCATGGCATGTCCGGGCCAAGCGAAACCGCCATGAATCTGGATTTGATGCACAGCTTCAAACGCCGACCCTTCTGGGTGATGGAGCAGCAGCCGGGGCCAGTTAATTGGCATCCCTATAATCCGCCTGTGCCAAAAGGGCAGGTACGGCTGTGGAGTCATCAAGCAGTAGCACATGGCGCGTCGGCGGTGGTCTATTTCCGCTTTAGAGCCGGACGCACAGGCCAAGAACAATATCATCGCGGCCTGTTGAAATGGGATAACAGCCAAGACCAGACCTATTTTGAAAGCCAGCAGGTCAGTCGTGAAGTCGCGGCCCTGCCCGGTTTTACCCGCCCCCAAGCCAAGGTCGGCATTGTCTACGATTACAGCGATTTGTGGTCAATTGAGCTTGAACCCTATAACCACGATTTCAGCTATTACACCCTCGTCCATGAAATCTACATGGGTTTCTGGCAGCACAATATCGCGGTAGATTTCTTACCACGCGGCGCGGATTTAACAGGTTACGAAACGGTGATCGTACCTGCCCCTATTTTGATTTACCCCGGTGAGGTCGAAAAATGGCAGCAATGGGTGGAGCAAGGCGGACGGCTGATTTACACCTTCCGTTCGTATGTGCGCCATGCCAGCAATATCGCGACGGCGTGTGCCCTGCCTGTCGGCCTCGCCGATTTGATTGGAGCGCGGGTGCTAGATTATTACAGCGTGCCACCGACGACCTATACCGAGTGGCCCGGCCATCGCCCCGGTAAGCAGATTCAACAAATCAGTGGTGCAAATGCCCACTTTGGCTATAAAATCTGGGCAGAAGCGCTTGAACCCACTACTGCTCAACCATTGCTCAAGTATTCCGATGGCCGCCTTGCCAATAAAATCGCGGCGACAGTCCATCATGTAGGGTCAGGTGAAGCGCTTTATATCGGCTGCTGGCCCGAAAACTTTGCGAGCGTACTTGAGTCGCTCCAACTGATTCCCGATGCCAGCCGGTCCATAAAATTAGGCGCTTTGCAGGGTGACGATGGTTCAACATGGCAGGTTGAGATGAACCATACTGATAGCCCCACCAATGGCCTCACTGATTATGACGTGCGCTATACAAGGACAGATGGCTAATGAACGGCTGGAAAATTGAAGTAGACTACCATTCTCCCTATGAGGTACAAGCCGAAGCATGGGAGCATGGCTTTATTTGGCGTGGGGTAGATGAGGTATTCATCGAACTAGATGATGCCCATTGGTATGGCGGTGGCGGCTTGGTTCATCAACAATGGCCTTTAGAGAAAATCGCCCTGTATCCGGCCCCTTTCATTACCAGCGACAACGGACGCACCGGCTTACTGGGTATCTTGCATCCCTTTTGGTGGAATTCCAAAGGGGGTGGGGTATTGGTCGAAGGCGATGATGTCGAAGTCGGGTTTAATGCCCCGGTACATGGTGAACCGCCCCAACACAGTTTTTCGGCGGCTGCCCCATTTGATATTCGCCCCAAACTCGCGGCTGGCATCGAGACGACCCAGCAGCTACGCATCAAGGGCAAAAATCTGACCCTGCGCTTTTTTGCCTGTGACAATCCCCGCCAAGTTGTAGACGCCTATTGGAAGCTGCTGAATATCGCGCCGCCACCACCGGATTACGTTATCGAAAAGCCGCTTTGGACGACATGGGCACATTTCAAAAACCACATTTCGCATGATAAGGTGCTGGATTTTACCCAAAAGATGGTCGAGCATGGCTTTCCGTGCGGCATCCTCGGCATTGACGCCAAGTGGCAGGATGAATTTGGCAACACCCGCTTCGATATGCAGAAATTTCCTAATCCGGCCCAAAGCATCGCCACGTTTCATGAAATGGGCCTGCATATCACGTTGTGGTGTGTGCCATTTTTTATGGAGTCGTGCCAGCATTTTAAATCCGCGCTTGAGTTGGGTTATGTCATCAAAAATCCCGATGGCACCCCCTATATCGGGACATGGTGGGAAGGCCAAGCAGCCTTTTTGGATGTGACCAACCCCGACGCCATGCGCTGGCACTTGGACAACCTGCAAAAACTCGCCCAAGAAATTAAATTGGACGGCTATAAGTTTGACGCTGGGGAGGCCATGTTTTATGACATTCCCAACACCGTCCGACATCATTCTGGCGCACCGAACTATGCCACCCGCCACTATATCGAACATGCCGCCCAACGTTTTGCATGGTCAGACAGCCGCTCGGCGTGGTTTAGTCAATCGCAGCCAATGTTGTTCCGTCAATGGGACAAAAGCACCCGCTGGGGTTTCGATAACGGCCTTGCCAGCGTGATTACTCAAGCCATAACCATCAATCTATTGGGGTATCCTTTCAGCTTCCCGGACATGATTGGCGGCAATCAGTATGGCGACGATGTGCCTACCGCCGAACTGCTGATTCGCTGGACGCAGGCCGTCGCGCCCATGCCGATTATCCAATTCAGCATCCCCCCATGGGAGCATGGCGAAGAATGTACCAAGATTTGTGCCCGCTATGCCCAATTACACGGCGATTTAGCAGGATTAAACAAGGCCCTCGCCCGTCATCAAATTCCGATTGTTCGTCCGATCTGGTGGTTAGCGCCCCAAGACGAGTCTGCTTTGGTGTGTGATGATGAATATCTGATTGGCGAAGACTTATTGGTTGCTCCGGTTATTCATGAGGGGGCACGTCAGCGCGACATCTATTTGCCGCCGGGGACATGGGTCAGCTATTGGGATCAAAGTGAGCAGCATCCGGGTGGTCAATGGTTGCGCGATTATCCTGCGCCATTGGATGTGCTACCCCTGTTTGTGCGAATCGGCTAATAACGATTGGGGCGACCTGTCAAAAATCGCCCCTTTTTGATTTGACTAACCCTGCCGATATTCTTCGAATAAGAAATTGAAGCGCCGAATGCTGTCACTCAATCCGCCGACTCGGTGCCGCGCCAGCCAATTGATTTTTTGCTGCTCGACTAGGCGTTCCAATTCCGCCGCGAGTTCATTGGATGCTTGGACGGGTTCACCCATCAGCCACAACAGGCGTTTGGCGGCATGGCGCAGTAAATCCGCCGCTTGCTGATATTCCTGAATGACCAACCCACCTTCTGTAGTCTCAAATTGTGTTTGGGGTAGGCGTCCAATAATCGCGCCTATCTGCTCGATAAAATGGTGCAGCTTTTCAACTGTGACGTTCGGGTTTTTGGGCTTGGTCGCCTCGATAACAAATTGACGTGGAGTTTGCAGACTGTATACCAGCGCATTACCGTTATGCCGATGGGGGTCAATCAATTGATAGACATTTCCCAAATCATAGGCCAGTTGACCCATGACGCTGGCCCGATCATGAAAAGCGAATTGGTTCAATGCACCTGCTATATCCAAGTTGGTGTTGGTTGCCACGCACCACGACATGGCTGCCCCGTAAGCAAACCCCAAGTAGGCCGATGAAAGTGGCTGCCAATGTCCGGCATCGCCCCATTCGGTGTTGAGATAGCCTGTCGCGCCATATTTACGCCCATTCGTCGCAGCGGTACGTAAATTTCCCATCGCGTTATCCGTCCGCCCCACCAAGCTGTTCCATGTCGAGGTACCGGGGCAGACATAAAAGTCGAGGCCCGCCGCCGCCATCATTTCACATTCGGATTCGGCAGGGTCTTGGGCCTCATACCCCCACAACATCGGCACAGCGTCAGCAGGCAGTTCGGGTACAAGGTCGGGGTATTTGACAATGATGTCACCCCAAAATTGCATTTGATGCCCACTGGTAGCAAGTTTTTCGTGCAACTTCAGCAGGTAATCCAGATAGACCCGTCCACCCCGTTCCTGCACCGCGACTTGGCTTTTGCCTTTGCCCAATTCCCACGGCTCATCCCCACCGACATTAAACAGGCGGCTGGTGAAATGGGGTAGGAGTTCATCATATAGGCCGTAAATCAAATCAAGGCTGGCGGAGTCAAGCGGATTGAGTGTACTGGGTGGGCGAATTTTGCCCGGTAAATCCCACTCCACACTAAAGCCCTCTGGTTTTTCGGCTAAGGGCAGATAACGCGGAAATTTGAGCCAACGCTCCACATGACCGAGGCTGTTTTGATTCGGCACCAATTGGATATGCCGCTGACGACAATAGGCATCCAATTCCAAGATTTCTTGCCCGGTGAAGGGTGACGCCTCGGCCCATACTTCGCCGTGATTCTGATAGGCAAAGGTGTGTTCCATATAGAGTTGCAGTTGATTGACCTTCCAACTTGCCAGCTTGTCAATCAGGCCATACAGCGTTTCCATGGTCGGTACGCGGTCACGGCTGACATCCAACATGACCCCCCGCGCCGGAAAATCGGGAAAATCTTCGATAGCGAGGGCGGGTAGTTCTGCGCCATACAGTTGCAACAATTGGGCCAGTGTACTGACACCATAGTAAACACCCGCCGCGTCCGCCCCGTGAATCACGATTTGCTGATCACTGACTCGCAGTGCATATCCTTCTGCAATCGGCACGGTGTTATCTATTGCCAATTGCAGGCCATTATTTTCATAGTGCGCCCCCGCTACGATGGGCCAGTTTAGACCCGCAGCGGCTAGAGCGTGTTGGGCGGTTTTGGCCTCGAATAATAGCTCCGGCGAGGTGATGGCAATCAGGGCCTTCGTTGGTAATTTAGCCGTACCTGCCAGCTGTTTTAATTGGCGCGGCATCGGGAGCAGTGTTTTTTCGATCATTTGATTATCCTATTGAGAAAAAACAGAATTTCAATTGGTCTTATTGGCGGCTAGTAGTCCGTCAGGAAGATACCTGAAGTTACCAGATTGGCTTTTTAGACTAGATTCAGCACGGCGGCTTTAGCCCCGTGTCCTCAATTACCTTCCTAATGGACTACTAGGGCACGATTGGCGGTTTCGATAATCTGGCTGCGGCACTGCGTAAAATCTACCCCAACCTGCTCCATCCCAAGCATCGCCGACCCCACCACAGGCGGCGCATTCAGTCGCACCAATGTCGCACCGGGGGCAACGGTGTGGATGGTTTCGCGCATAACCTGTTCAATCAGTGGCGTGCCTTTGTAAAAACTCCCTGCCAGCACAACCTCAAATTCAAGCGCCTCGATTTCGATTTGTCGGATCACCCCAATCGCCAGATCACCCAACCCTTGGCTAACCCAATGCACGAGGTTTTCCGCGACGGCATCCCCTTGATGGAAGGCTTTAAACACTAATTCAGCGTCGGCGGCCCGTATATGATAGCGTCCGCGTGCGACACCTTCCAGCAAATCCAACACGCTATTGACTTGATAGTGTTGCACAAACACGTCGGTAATCAAGGTTTGTGGGCCACGTAGCGACCATGCCCGCGACATGGCATCATAGGCTTTATAGACCAGTTCGATACCCCCGCCATATTCACCAAAAGACTGCCCGTTACCCGTTACACGACCCTCCCGGCCTGCCCGGTCACGTCCCCGACAATTACAGCTTGTCCCCGCTGCGACTGAAACGCCCCAACCCTGTTTCGCCCCGGCGATTAGGCCGATCATCGCATCGTTGACAAATTGGTAGGGCGCTTTCAGGTCGAGGGTATCAATCACCTGTCGCATTAGGACATCATCCGAGGGCCAATCATAACCCGCAACCCCAAACCCCGCCCCGCTGATTTGGGTTGGTTGTAGGCTGGCATGATCCAACGCCGCGTTAACAACGAATTGCAGCGCATCCCGAAAACCATCTGCCCCTAGCACTTCATGATTACCCGGCCCCCCTACGCCAAAACCGACTGTCGTACCCGTTTCATCCACAATCAAGGCATGGCATTTGGTGTTGCCCACATCTACGCCTAAAAAATAGCGGGTCATGATGGTTTTTCCAATTCAGTTAAATTGCGGTAAATAGGCGCGATGGGTGGTGAGTAGGTCATCTAGGACGACCTGTACCCGGTCAGCCGATGGTCCAAGCGGATGCACCAATAAGGCTTCATAGGCCGCTTTGCGATTTCCATGTACCGCCGCTTCAACGGTGAGCAGTTCATAGGCTTTGATCTGTGCCATCAAGCCAAAACAGGCCATTGGTAGCGGCTCGGCTGGCAGCGGGGTAATGCCCGATTTATTGACCTTGCACGGAATTTCCAACACCCAATCCGCAGGCCAACCTTGCACCGCACCACGATGCGCTGTATTCACAATATGCGTCTCGCCTAAGTCGTTATAATGGGCATTCAGCAGTTGGGTCGCCACCGTCGAATAATACGCCCCACCGCGCTGCATCAAACCTTCGGGTGGTGTGGTACGATCCGGCTCGGCATATTGCGCGAACAGCCCCTTTTCGATTTCCATCACCTTTTCGGCGCGTGATGGAGGCCATTTTTCCTGAGCGGCCAGTTTTTTGTCGGTATAGTAAAAATACTGCAAATAGCCATTAGGAATCATTTGCAGCGTTTCAATCGTGCCAACATCCCACCCATCATTTTCACCATTTCGTAGGGATTCGATATAGCCCTGCATGACTTGAGGCCACACATCCTCGCCGTCAATCCGGAAACCACGATGCCATGTCAAATGATTGAGTCCGAGCGTATCCAGTTCAGCCCGTTCTGGCTCAACGGCTAACCCCGCCTTCGCCAACTGCTCCAAAATGGACATCTTGGTGGTGATGGGCGCATTACACACGCCGACCGCTGGCACATTCGGGGCATAACGCGCAAGGGCCTCGGTGACTAACCCCGCCGGGTTCGTGAAATTCACCAGCAATGCCCCCGGCGCGGCCAGTTCCTGCATGTCGTAGGCGATTTTGAGGATTACCGGAATGGTGCGTAATGCTTTTGCCATGCCACCAATGCCGGTGGTTTCCTGACCGATGAGGCCGTGCCGCCGACCCAAATATTCATCTTCGCGGCGGGCCTGCATCCATCCCACACGCAGTTGAGTTGTGACGTAATTTGCTCCGCGTACCGCTTCTCGCTGGTCGGTGGTTAGATGTACTTCAAATGGCGCTCCGGCGGCTTTGACCATGCGTTGGGCAAACTCGCCGACGATCTCCAATCGCTCCGGCAGAATATCCATCAACCAGAGTTCTTGAATCGGGAAACTTCCCATACGCTCCAAAAATCCATTAATCAGTTCCGGGGTATAGGATGAACCCCCACCAATTACTGCAACTTTCATGATTCGCCTGCCTTTCCAATATAGCGGCGTACACAGGCCGCTTCTTTATAACTCGCAAATGTCAAATCAGCAGCACCCGCACGAACGCCGAATCACTAATTCGGTTGGCAGAAGGGTCATCGTCTCCACTTCCTCACCGCGTATAACCTTCACCAACTGCTCAACTGCGATGCGGGCTGCCTGCTCAATCGGCGCACGCACGGTAGTCAAGGGCGGGTCGAGATAGGCCGCCAGTCGAATATCATCAAATCCCACGACGGCTATATCCTCCGGGATGCGTAATCTGGCTTCCTTGAGTGCCGCCATCGCCCCAATCGCCGAATCATCATCGGCAGCGAAAATTACCTCGGCATTCAGACCATTTTTAAGCCAATTTGCAGTCGAGGCATGGGCTTGCTGTTCATCAAATCCACCCCATAACATCAGGGTTGGATCAAGGGGTATAGCATGTGCTGACAGCGCTTCTTGATAACCGATTTTGCGCCAATAGGCATCTTCATGGCTGCTTGGCCCGGTCAAAAATGCAATCCGCCGATAGCCGCGTTGTTCAATCAGATAATTGACCATGCGCCGCGCCCCTTCTTTGTTTTCGACGGTGACGCATGGCATATCGAGGCCAAAGGGTGGGGAGCGATGGAGCAGCACCAGCGGGAAGCCAATCTTATGTAGCCGCACCAGTTCTTCTTGGGGCAGACTGTTGGCAAAAACGATCAGGCCGTCGGTGTTATTTTCGCCTAGTGGATAGGGGGGTGAGGCTTTATCCATGCCACCCGTCGAGCTAATTAGCAGATCCATCCGGTTTTCACGCGCCATGATTTCAATACCACGCAGCATGGGCTGGAAAAATTCGCCGCCAATTTCATCAATCAGCAGGCCAATGGCGTTGGTGCGATGACTGGCAAGGCCACGTGCGGCGGCACTTGGTTTGTAATTCAGCGCCTCAATCGCGGCATAGACTTTTGCCGCTGCCTCATCGGACACTCGCCCCGATTTGTTGACAACCCGGCTCACGGTTGCGGTTGAAACCCCGGCATATTCCGCGACATCCATAATCGTGATACGGCCCGACTCGTCCGGTTGCATAGCCCACTCTCAATAATTCCATGTAAGCGCTTACATAGCATATCCAATATCCCGAACCTCGTCAAGTCCGTAGGTTTTTCAGAATATATGTTCTATAATTCTAGGATATATACGGGTCAAGCGTTAACGTAACTGCCGTTACGCTTAAATGGATATGGCGCATAACAACGAAAAAAATACACTGTGACCCCTACGGTAACAGTCCTACGAGATGTGTAGGGAAAAGAATAGGGCTGTCTCATCGCCTAAATTGACAAACGAATGCCATAACCCCGCCGGGATGATAAATGCCATGCCGAGTTCAAGGTCATGTTCAAAGGTGGCCTGTTGATGCTCGTCCTCGGCATAGCGCAGACGGGAGTGGCCTTGCAAAACATAATTGACTTCCGTTGCCGTCTCATGCACATGCCAGCGGATGTTATTGCCGACCTCGATTTTTAGAATCATTAAATCGTCGGGGGTCTGGTTGGGGGCGTTGGCAAAATATTTGACCTCGACGCCTGCCACAACCGGGCTAGGTGTCCAAGCCAACTGCTGCAAATAGATGATTTCCGGTACCCGCATGTTCAATTTTCCCTTTTTGAATGGCTGGCTAACTTGCCCAATCTTGATGCTATCAACTCTGCCAAAATGTGCTATAACTTGGGTCAGCAACACTGACGCCATTGCAAAAACAAGCGTTTATTTCGAGATAAATTTTATATCGAGGTTAACTATGTTTGGTGGAATAGAAGCAGGTGGAACCGAGTTTGTCTGCGCGGTTGGGACTGACCCCAAAAATATCGTTGTCAGCGAGCCGATGTCAACGACGACCCCTGCCGAAACTTTTGAAAAAGTCATTGCGTTTTTCCGTCAGCACCCGCCTGTAAAAGCCATTGGTATTGGGTCATTTGGCCCAGTGGATATTCACCGCGATTCACCGACCTTTGGTTATATTACTACCACACCTAAGCCGGGATGGGCACATACCGATTTCGCCGGGGTCATCAGCCGGGCATTGGGTGTACCTGTTAATTTTGATACCGATGTCAACACGGCGGCGCTGGGTGAACATAAATGGGGCGCGGCAATCGGGTTAGATGATTTTATTTACCTGACAATTGGAACGGGTGTCGGCGGTGGTGCTATGGTCAATGGGCGACTGGTGCATGGCCTGATTCACACCGAAATGGGCCATATATTGTTGCCACGTGACCCCGCCAAAGACCCCTTTGAAGGTAACTGCCCCTATCACAAAGATTGTTTGGAGGGCTTGACCACCGGGCCAGCTTTGCAGAAACGCTGGAAGGTTTCCCCCAAGACCCTGTCGGTTGACCATCCGGCGTGGGAATTGGAAGCGGAATATATCGCCATCGCGCTGGTGAATTTTGCCTGCACGCTTTCACCCAAGCGGATTATTTTGGGCGGCGGGGTGATGCGCCAAACCCAACTTTTCCCGATGATTCGACGCCGATTCCAAGAACTGCTGAATGGTTATTTGCAGCATCCGGCCATCTTGCAGGATGTGGAGAATTATATTGTACCACCCGCGTTGGGCGACCATGCCGGGGTGTTGGGGGCGATTGCCCTAGCCCAACAGTAAATTTTGACGTAGGGGCGAGGCTAAGACTCGCCCGACTGATTCCTAACAAATACGGGGTAACTGCTCACCGATTTGCATGGCGACAATGCGCGTGCCGCCGATACCGGTGCGGGCCGTGACTTTGCCCCGATGTTCACTGACCACCTCGCCGATCAGCGCGGCGTCTTGGCCCAATGGATGCTGGTGCATGACTTCTAAGATTGCCTCGGCATCTTCGGGCGCGACGATGGCTAATAATTTGCCCTCGTTGGCAACATACAGCGGATCCATGCCTAATAATTCGCAGGCCGCCGCGACCTCGGGCCGAACGGGGAATTGACGTTCATCCAAAGCAATCCCAACCCCCGCCGATTTTGCAATTTCATTCAGGGATGAAGCCACCCCGCCGCGTGTGGGGTCGCGCAGGACATGAATCGCCGTCGAGCATTGCAGCATATCAGCCACAAGGCCATTCAATGGGGCGGAATCGCTGCGGATGGGGCTTTCAAATTCCAGACCCTCACGCACACTCATAATCGCCATACCGTGATCGCCAATCGTGCCGCTGACCAAAATCTTGTCGCCGGGACGGGCATTTTGGGGTGCGATGTCAATCCCCGCCGGAATCAAGCCGACGCCGCTGGTATTGATATAAATTTGGTCGCCATGTCCTCTATCCACAACCTTGGTATCGCCTGTCACGACTTGCACATTAGCGGTACGGGCAGCAGCGGCCAATAAATCCACCAAACTCCCCAACGTATTCATCGGCAGACCTTCTTCCAAAATCATGCCGACACTGAGGAATAGCGGGGTCGCGCCTAACATGGCTAAATCATTGACCGTGCCGTTTATAGCGAGGTCGGCGATGCTGCCACCGGGGAAAAACAATGGCCGTACCACATAGGAATCCGTTGAAAAAGCCAAGCGTTGACCACCGACACTCAGGGCCGCGCCGTCTGCCAGTGAACTGAGCATGGGGTTATGAAAGGCGGGTACAAAAAGATACTCCACCAAATCGTTAGAAAGTTTGCCGCCCCCGCCATGCCCCATCACAATGTAGGGGTAATCGCGTAATGGGAGAGGGCAAACCCAGTTATCGAAATCTATCATGGTGCAACCTGTTCATGTTCAATGAAACGGCCATAATTATAGTATGCTGCGCACGCCCCCTCGCTAGAGACCATCGTCGCGCCGAGTGGTTTGGATGGGGTGCATTCTTTGCCAAAGGCGGGGCATTGATGGGGTTTGATAAGACCCTGCAACACATCCCCACTACGGCAAATGCTGGATTCCTGTGTGCGAATATCACCGACTTGGAAACGAATGGCGGCGTCCAAATCCCGATAAGCCGCGTTTAGTTGCCAGCCACTTTGCGGTATCATGCCGATGCCGCGCCATGTTCGGTCACACACTTCAAACACTTCTTGCATGACCTTTTGGGCGGGGAGATTGCCTTCACGCTGCACGGCCCTTGAATAGGCGTTTTCGACCTCATGGCGGCCTGATTCTAATTGCAAAACAGTATGGTAGATGCCGTTCAATACATCCAGCGGTTCAAAGCCCGTGACCACAATCGGGACGTGATATTTTTCGGCGAGGGGTTCATATTGCCAATAACCCATGACGCTGCATACATGCCCCGCCGCCAAAAATGCCTGTACACGGCAGGTTGGTGATTGCATCAGGGCTTCAATGGCAGGCGGAACGAGGACATGCGAAACCAACATCGAGAAATTTTTGAGGCCCTGCTTTTTGGCTACCACCACCGCTTGGGCGTTGGCAGGGGCGGTTGTTTCAAAACCGATGCCAAAAAAGACCACCTGTTTATCTGGATTGTCGCGGGCCACTTTCAGCGCGTCGAGGGGTGAATAGACAATACGGATGTCCCCGCCTTGGCTTTTGACGGCAAACAGGTCGCGGTCGCTACCGGGGACACGCAGCATATCGCCAAACGAGCAGAAAATCACGTTCGGTTGGGACGCGATGGCAAGCGCCTTGTCAATCGTTTCCAGCGGCGTAACACACACCGGACAACCGGGGCCATGAATCAGTTCAATTTCAGGCGGCAAAAGTTGGTCAATGCCATTTCGGATAATCGAATGGGTTTGCCCACCGCAGACTTCCATCATGGCCCAAGGGCGGGTGGTGATCTGGCGGATTTCGTGGAACAGCTTTTGCACCAAGTCGTTGTTGCGGAATTCAGTGAGGTACTTCATTGGTTACATCCCCTCTATGCCACAAGGTTTCATTCGGCGGATGGCTGGTCAGGGTACAATTCTTCTTCCAGAACGCCGAGTTCCTCGAACATTTTCAGTGTTTCTAGGGCGGATTCTTCGTCAAGACGGGTAATGGCAAAACCGACATGTACGATGGTGTAATCCCCCACATTGGCTTCGGGGACATATTCTAGGCAGACCTCTTTGACAATGCCGCTGAAATTCACCTTGCCCATGCGAACGCCATCAATTTCATAGACTTCTTTGATTTGACCGGGAACCCCTAAGCACATGGTACCTGCTCCTTACGGCTCAATTGAATTTGTTTGGCCCCGATGACGGCTTGGCCTAATGCGAGTCCACCATCATTCGGCGGTACGGCCCGATGCGCCAATACCTCAAAGCTATGCCGGGTGAGGGCTTGGTTGGTCAGGCCGAGTAGCAATACATTTTGAAACACGCCCCCACTAAGGGCAACTCGATTAACACCTGTTTTTTGACGTAACAAGTCACATATTTTCAGAATCGTATCGGCTACCCCACGATGGAATTTACCTGCGATGAGGCTGGGCGACACACCCGCGCGTAAATCACCCACGATTGCCCTAAACACCGGACTGGCATCAATCTGGATAGAGCCATCAGGGGAGGTCAGCAAATCAAATAGGTAGCTCGCGTCGGTAGGGGTAGCCATGCTTTCAAGCTCAATGGCAGCTTGGGCTTCATACGACACAACCTGTCTGATCCCGATCAACGCGGCGACGGCATCAAACAGGCGGCCCATGCTGCTGGTAGGGACAGCGTTCAAGCCCGTTTTGAATTGATGGATCAAAATCCGCTGTTCGATAATGGGGCAAGCCGCCACCGACGGCAACCAATCCTCCCACGCCATCCCCGCCGACCACAGATGGGCCAATGCGACGCGATAGGGCTTTTTAACCGCCGCATCACCCCCCGCCAATGGCACATATTTGAGATGTGCCATCCGTTCAAAATGGGCATAATCTGCCAACAAAAATTCGCCTCCCCAAATCGCACCGTCTGTGCCATAACCTGTGCCGTCTAAACAAACGCCAATTACCGGGGACTGTCCAGTGTCGCCATGTTCGGCTAGGACAGCGGCGATATGGGCGTGGTGGTGCTGGACTTGAATCAATGGGAGGTTAGTGGTGCTGGCATATTCATTGGCCCAAGTGGTTGTTAGGTAATTAGGGTGTAGATCGCAAATCACCGCTTCGGGTTGTAGGCCATAGAGGGTCGAAAAATGGCCCACTGAGGCGGTAAAAGCGTTCAGGGTTTCAATATTTTCCATATCGCCGATATGCTGGCTCAAAAAGGCGTGGTGGTGATGGGTTAGGCAGAAGGTATTTTTGAGTTCGCCGCCAGTCGCCAAAACCGTCGCCGCGTCAAAGGGCAGTTTGACTGGAAAGGGTGTATAACCGCGTGAACGACGAATCGGCAGTTCATGTTGATCGTGCATCCGCAGCACCGAATCGTCACAGGCGGTGTGGATAGGGCGGTTGTGGAGCAAAAAGCCATCCACCAGCAGGGCGAGATAGTGCAGGGCCTCGTCATTGTCTTTGCAGATGGGTTCACCGCTGAAATTGCCAGAGGTCATGACCAATGGGTAATCATCCAACAGCAAAAAATGCAGGGGTGCATAGGCCAGCATCACCCCGATAGATTGATTACCCGGCGCGACCAGTTCGGAGAGCACAGTAGGCAGGCGTTTTTTCAGCAGCACAATCGGGCGTTGGGGACTCTGCAACAGGGCGGCTTCGGCCGAATTAATCTCAGCAAGTTGGCGGGCCATTTCCAAATCGCGCACCATGATGGCAAAGGGTTTGTCCACCCGGCCCTTACGCTCGCGCAGCACTTGCAGGGCGGTGTCGGAACGGGCATCACAGGCCAGATGAAAACCACCAATTCCTTTTACGGCGATAATCTGGTCATTGGTAAAGGCTTGTTTGGTCAAGATGATGGCGTCGTCGCCGTTGATAACCTCACCTGAAGGGTATTGAAACCACAGATGCGGGCCGCAGACGGGACAGGCATTTGGTTGGGCATGAAAACGTCGATTGTGCGGATCGTGATATTCGCCGGCGCAATCAGGGCACATCTCGAAACTCGCCATTGTTGTCTTGGGGCGGTCATAGGGGATGCCCTGAATGATGGTGAAACGCGGGCCACAGTTGGTGCAATTGATAAATGGATAATGATAGCGGCGGTTGGTGGGGTCAAGTAGTTCCCGCAGGCAGTCATCACAAATGGCAATGTCGGGTGGCAAAAGGGCAGTTAGCTGGTCACTGGCTTGGCTGGCGACAATCACAAAGTCGTGGTCATCGACAGGGGCGATGGATTCCACCTGCACCGCATCGAGACGGGCCAACGGTGGGGGCGAATTCAGCAGGGTGGATTGAAATTGGGTCAGATTTTCGGGCGTGCCTTCAACCTCGATAAACACCCCTTCGCCATTGTTGCCGACATGCCCCGCGAGGCCATGCTGTTCGGCTAGGCCATAGACAAAGGGCCGAAAACCGACCCCCTGTACAATGCCCTGAATGGTCAGGCGTAAGCGTTGGCGGTCTGGTGATGATGTGGACATGATGAGCCTTGCTAGAATCTAGCGGGCAGAAGCTATTCAGCGACTCGCGCAAAGGTATTTTCCCGGCTGGTGATGAGATGCTGCACCCAGTTGTCCATCCCCGCGCCTGTTTTGGCCGAGGTTTCCATGACTATCATGCCGGGATGCACCGACTGGATATTGGCAAGGGCCGCTGATTTATCAAATTCAACCGCCGCTGCGATATCCATCTTGGTCAAGACCGCTATATCTGATGAATGGAACATGGTCGGATATTTGAGAGGTTTATCTTCGCCCTCGGTGACGGAAAGTACCACCGCCCGTACATGCTCCCCTAAATCATAACTGGCAGGGCAGACAAGATTGCCCACGTTTTCGATAAACAGAAATTCGATTTGGCTTAAATCCAAGCCCCAGTCGTTTAGATGGGTGCTGATCATATCGGCTTCGAGATGGCAGTTGCCGCCGGTTTGAATTTGGCGAACGGGCGCACCACTGCGGGCCAAGCGATTGGCATCATTATCCGTCGCAAGATCACCCACCAGCGCGGCGGGTCGGTGGCCTGCTTGGATAAGGCGGCGCAGTGTATCTTCTAAAAGGGCCGTTTTGCCAGCACCGGGGCTGGACACTAGATTGATGACTAAGACATGCGCGGCGTTAAATTGGTCGCGCAGGGTGTGAGCGAGAATGTCATTTTTTTCCAAAACACCGCGTCGGATTTCAAGAATGCGTGGGGTGCTCATCTTCTTCGGCCTCCAATGATAGGATTTCCAGTTCACGGCCTTGTCGAATATCGTTGCTAAAAGTCCCACAGACGGGGCAGCAAAACGCCTGTACTGTGTCCAAAGTCGCCGTTTGTTGGCATTGTGGGCAATAAATCACAATGGGCAGTTCTTCAATGAGGAGTTGAGAGCCTTCGAGGAGCGTTCCCGCTGTGGCGATGTCATAACAAAAGAGGAGGGAGTCTTTCACTACCCCCGACAGCGCCCCAACCTGTAACCGTACTGCTGTCACGCGCTGAACATTGGCTTGTTGGGCGGCGGAGCTAACAATTTCGACGAGGTTTTGGGCAATCGAAAGTTCGTGCATCGGTGGGTGACTAGGGGTCAGTTCCCCTCTATTCAAAATGGCTTCAGATGGAAACCAGTATAGTTCGCGGGGCATGAAGTAACCAGTGACAAATGATATATATGTCGTCAGCACCTAGCATCATTTTCTGGCGTTTTATTGGACAGTATCTTCGAGGGCCTCCGGGTAACATTCATCCACGTTGGCAGGGCTGACAAAAAAATGTTCGGTATAGGTGGCAAGCGGGGCTTCATCCCCTTCCAAAATATCCAAAGCCAAGCGGGTCAGCGATGGGCCATAATCTTCAGGACGGAAGGCAGTTGACCCCACGATACTGGGTTGGTCTTTTCGCATCTCGGCGCGAATACGACGATCAGCACCTTGTCCGACAATCAACAGATTTTCCTCGCAGCCAATGTCGCTGGCAACGCGCAATGTCCCGATAGCGGCATCGTCATTAAAACAAATCACCGCGCACCGTGAATTGGGCGGTAAGGCGCTCAGGGTCTTTTCCATACTGGGATATAGACCCTCGCTGGTATTGTCGGAATCTACCCAGATGATTTTTTCGGGCGGGATGGTGTTCAATCGCTGCTGCAAGCCATCTATTTGGCCCTTAATTCGCAAGGCCGGAAGCTGACCGGCCCGTTTTTGTTCGACCACAATCAAGAAATCAAACTGACCCTGCCAGCGGTCTTGGATTGCTCTGGCAAGCTCGACACCTGCGATTTGGCCCGCCACATAGTTGTTGACGCCAAAATAACGCGCCCCCACCATTGGAATATCTACCGCGATCATGGGGACACGGGCCTGCTGAAATTTGTGGGCGATGAGGTTGCCGATGCTCTCGTCAATCTGATATTCAATGACTAAATCAAGGTCTTGGGCTAGCAATTCATCGGCGACTTGGAGGGCCACCTGCGGGTCAAGCTGATTATCGGCGACGATAAGCTCAATCTGCTTACTCGCTTCAGCGGCTTTTTCGAGGCTGCGGCGCACATCGCGGCTGAAGGGGGTGTTTTCTGACAGATTACCAAAACCAACGCGAAAATAACGGCGTTCGCCATTGGTGGACATATATGAACGGGTCGTTTGTTCGCTGCAAATGACGACATGGGTGTTGGTCGAACGAATGTAATCAATGGTCTCGCGGCTAATTTGTTCGTCGGTGATGAAGTAGTGCATTTCATCAAGTGAGGCGAAGCGCGTCAGGCCGACCTGCCCGATTTTGCTCGAATCAAGCAAGGCGATCCGTTTTTGGGCGGCTTGCAGCATAAGGCTTTTCATCTTAGCCTCCTGCAAATCCATTTCAAAAAAGCCGAGTTCGGGGGTGAAGCCGCTGCACGACACAAAGGCGGTCTGGATACGGTAATCTTGTAACAACTGCTCGCTGATTGAACCCGTGATGGAATTGCCATTGGGACGCAGGATACCCCCCAGAATAATGATGGTATTGGAGGGTTCTTTCGCCAATAGACGGGCGACATCAATGCCATTGGTAAATACGGTCAAGTTGCGACGGTCACCAAGAAATGAGGCGATATGAAAAACGGTGGAACTGGCATCGAACATAATCACGTCGCCGTCTTCGATCATTCCGGCAGCCCACCGCGCAATCCACTTTTTTTCGTCAGCTTTTTCGAGGACTTTTTGAGCTAGATAGGTTGAGACCTGACCAGTGGGGGCTTGCCCGGCTTTGGCAACTGCGCCACCGCGAATCCTCACCAATTGGCCCTGCTCACCTAATGCCTCCAAATCATTGCGGATGGTACTTTCCGAGACATCTAAGAATTCAGCCAACTGCGCCACACGCACACTCGAATATTCTTGCACCAAACGCAGAATCGTCTGATGACGTTCGTAAGCGCTCGCCGATTTTTCCATAGTTTAACTAGATTTACCTATCTATTTTCGAAATTTAGCATTCTCTCTAAGTATACCTAGTTTTCGAGAATCGTGGTCAATTTGCTCTCGATAATTCTCGAAAATTCTCGCTTTTTACTGAAAACTCTCGAAAAAGTTGCAATTTTCGAGAATCGCTATTAGAATTTGAAATGAGTTTAGGAAAACAATACATTTGGATTTTTAAAAGATGACTGCTGATCCGTTCTTAGAAATTCGGAATGTCTCCAAGCAGTTTGGCGCAACTAAGGCGCTCGAATCGGTCTCATTGACCCTGTATCCGGGTGAAGTACATGCCCTGTTAGGCGAAAATGGGGCAGGCAAATCCACCCTCATCAAAATCATGACGGGCATCTATCAGCCTGATAGCGGTGAAATTCTGCTGCAAGGCCGCCCAATCTCCCTCCACAATTCGGCCCAAGCGCAAAATCATGGCATCGCCGCTATTTATCAAGAACCATTGGTTTTTCCGGATTTAAACATTGCCGAAAACATCTTCATCAGCCATCAGCGGCGTAATCCGATGGTGCGATGGGGCAAACTCTATCGCGATGCCGAAAAAGTGCTGGCTCAGTTAGGGGTCGCGCTGGATGTTCGGGCATTGGCTCGCGGGTTGCCATTGGCAGCCCAGCAAACCGTTGAGATTGCGAAGGCGATTTCGATGGATGTGCGCGTGCTGATTATGGATGAACCGACCGCCTCACTCTCGATTCACGAAGTCAAACATCTCTTCGGATTAGTTCGTAATTTGCGTAAAGCGGGAGTGGCGATTCTATTTATCAGCCACCGCTTAGATGAGGTTTTTGAAATTGCCGACCGGGTGACGGTGTTCCGGGACGGTCAGTTCATCTCGACTGCTCCGGTAGCCGAAGTTACGCCGGAACGCGCTATTCAAGATATGGTCGGGCGCGAAATTGGCGATATTTTTGTCAAAGAACCCAGCCCACGTGGTGATGTTGTGTTATCGGTCAAAGATTTGAGCCGTGAACCACGATTCCGCAACATCAATTTTGAACTGCACGCCGGAGAGGTGTTGGGGTTGGCGGGGTTGGTAGGTGCAGGGCGCACCGATGTAGCGCTGGCTCTGTTTGGCATTGCACCGGCTCAAAATGGACACATTACCTATCTCGGCAAAGAAGTGCGCCTCCATTCACCCAAACAAGCCACCCAGATGGGCATCGTCTATGTGCCGGAAGATCGGCGTCAGCATGGTCTGGTGCTGCCGATGTCATTGACGGCCAATATTTCCCTGCCGAGTGTGAAAAACTATCGCAATCAGGTAGGCATGGTGCAGCACGACAAAGAACAGACGACTGCCGAACACTATCGCCAGCAGTTGACCATTCGCACGTCATCGCTCTCGATGCCGGCGGGCAAACTGTCCGGCGGTAATCAACAAAAGGTTGTCTTGAGCAAATGGTTAAACACTAATCCGCGCTTGCTCATTTTGGATGAACCAACACGCGGCATTGATGTTGGGGCCAAACAAGAGGTGCATCGCCTCATTAACAATCTGGCACAGCAGGGCATGGCGATTTTGATGATTTCATCGGATTTGCCGGAAGTGCTGGCGATGAGTGACCGGATTTTGGTGATGCGTGAGGGTCAACAGATGGGCATTTTTGAACGGCACGAGGCCACCCAAGAGACCATCATGGCGGCTGCGATTGGGCAGACATTAGAAAGAGCAGCAAATGAATAAGATACGACGGTGGGTGCCATTACAACGCCTGCGCGAATTTAGCCTTGTGATTATTCTCATTATTGTGGTGTTGATTTTTGGGAATCAAATAGACAATTACTACACACCCCGCACGTTTAACCGCATTTCTTCGACGGTGGCCCTCATTACGCTGGTGGCGGTGGGGCAGACGTTGGTAGTCCTAACGCGCAATGTGGATTTGTCGGTAGGGTCGGTCGTCGGATTTACAGCCTATTATGTTGGGCGATATGTCAGCAAAAACGAAGATATCTCCCCTGTGATGCTTGCAGCGCTGGCAATGAGTATCGGGGCAGGCATGGGATTAATCAACGGCCTATTGGTGGCCTATGGACGTATCCCGGCGATTGTGGTGACACTTGGTACGATGGCGATATATCGCGGGGTGCTGGTTGAATATTCGGACTCAAAATCGGTTGCCACCCGCCAACTCCCCGATTGGATTAAGGAATTACCCCAAGAAAGTATCCTCAAATATGGGGAATATGAACTGCGGGCATTGCCAGCTATCGCATTGGTGGCGGCCATCATCTTCTTCTTTTTACTGCTCTATACGTCATTTGGACGGCGATTATATGCCATCGGGTCAAGCCCGGAAGCCGCTAATTTAGCCGGGATTCGTGCGCCGCGCATGGTCACGCTGGCCTTCACCCTATGCGGGGCGATGGCAGGTCTGGGGGGAATGCTCTATCTGGCACGTTTCGGCACAATCACGGTAGATGCGGCACGCGGCATGGAATTGCAGGTGGTCGCGGCGGTGGTCGTTGGGGGTGTCAATATCCTTGGCGGCTCTGGTACGGTGCTGGGGGCGATGCTTGGTGCGATTTTGATCGGCACGATTGAACAAAGCCTGATTCGTATGAATATCAATGAGTTTTGGAAAGATGCCCTATTGGGTCTGTGTATTATTATCGCGGTGTCGGTGGATCGTATCCTGATCAATCAATTGACGCCGTGGTGGTCAAGAACCGAGCTTCAACGGATGCCGGAGGAACATCATGCAGCAGCCTAAGCGATGGGCACGGTTGAAAAACTGGGAAACCCTGATGTTCATCATCCTATGTGTGGTCGTGGTGGGCAACCTGCGCTTATCCGAGCATTACCTTGACTTAAATAATCTCGCCAACATCTTCCACCTTTCGATTGAAAAATCGCTGGTCGTTTTGATTATGGCCTTCGTGATTATCAATGGCGAAATTGACCTATCGGTGGCTTCCGTGATGGGGCTGGCGGCAACGGTCTTGGCCGAACGGTATGAGGCTGGGTGGCCGATTGCAGCAGGTTTTGCGATGGCGTTAGTGGTCGGCTTAGTATGTGGCCTGCTGAATGGGCTTTTTGCGGCCTATATGGGGATTCCCTCATTAATTGTGACGCTGGCAGGCTCGATTGGTTATCGTGGCGTGGCGCGTATCTTGCTGGAAGATAATTCTGTCGGCGATTTCCCTAATTGGTTTACGTCATTGGGGCAAGACGGTCTTATTGGGCCGTTCCCCGCCACCATATTTGTGTTCTTGGCCCTATTCATTCTAGGGTTTGTGATTTTGCAGTACAGCGTGTTTGGGCGCTATGTCTATGCCATTGGGAACAATCGGGCGGCGGCGGAATATGCCGGAATTAATGCCAAGCAGGTCAAGCTTACCATTTTTATGGCATCTGGACTCATTGCGGCACTGGCGGGCGCGTTCTATGCTGCCCGTCTAGGCAATGTTCGGGCTAATGCGGCGGAAGGTTTTGAACTAGACATCATCACCATTGTGCTATTAGGTGGCGTCAGCATTTTTGGCGGCACGGGTACGATGATTGGGGTGGGCCTATCGCTGCTGGTGGTGCTGAATTTGCGCAACGGCATGTCGCTTTCGAATGTGGATGGCAACACCCAAACCAGTGTAATCGGCATCCTGCTCATCCTATCGGTGCTGGTTCCCAATCTATTTCAATTACTCCAACGATTATTACCTCGTGTGTTTTCAACAATATCCGGATTTACAAATAAAGGAGGTGCGCCGGAGCCAAAATCACAAGTCAGTATTCACCAATAAATATCACCTATTTGTAAGCTACAGGAGTAGAGCTAATGCGAAAATTACAATTGTTGATGGTTGCCCTCGTGCTGTTGACCCTCACGGGTGGACTGGTACAAGCGCAGGATGACCCCGAACCCATCGTGGCCGAACCCGGCATCGAACTCAATATGGTGCTACTGCCCAAAACATTGGGTAATGCGGTATTTGATGAAGCCCATGAAGGCGCAATCGAAGCCCATGAGGAACTGGAAAATCCCGGCGAATTGATCTTCAACGCCCCCACCCCCGATAACGCCATCCCCGGCCAAATCGAAATCATTGAAGCCTCCATTACGCAAGAAGTGGATGCCATCATGATTTCCGCCAATGACTATGAACAACTGCTGCCCTCCACCACCAAAGCGATGGAAGATGACATCACGGTTGTGACATGGGACTCCCCGGTTGCCCCTGAAGGCGAAGACCTATTCATCGCTCAGGTAGACTTCACGGAAGTCGGCTCGGTTATGGCAGATATGGCCCTCAGCATTCTCGGTGAAGACGGCGGTCAATTTGCCATCCTCTCCGCGACACCCGATGCCTCCAACCAAAATGCGTGGATTGAAGCCATGCAGGCGTTGTTGGAAGAAGATGAGATGTATGCCAACCTCGAATTGGTTGACATTGTATACGGCAACGACGACCCCGATGACAGCTATAACGAAGCCCTCGGTTTGGTAGACAGCTATCCTGATCTTGAACTGATTATGGCCCCCACCACCGTTGGTATCGCGGCGGCTGCCAAAGCGATGCAAGATGAAGAACTGTGCGGCGAAATTGCCGTATCCGGTCTGGGTCTGCCCTCCGAAATGCAGGAATTTGTTGAAAATGGCTGCTCACAGGAATTTGCGCTGTGGAGCTTCAAAGATCTGGGCTATTTGACCTACTATGTGTCCTATCTGCTGGCCTCCGGAGCTATGGAAGCCGAAGAAGGCGTCGTGTTTGAAGCTGGCCGTATGGGCGAATATACCATTGAAGCCGACCCGAACCGCGAAGAAGGTCTGCGCGTTCTGATGGGGCCATTCAGCGTCTACAATGCTGAGAACCTCGAAGAATGGGCCGCTGAAGAAGAATAGAATTACCGGCTTATCTAATAAGCCACGTTTTGAACCCCTCTCCAAGTTTTCGGGGAGGGGTTTGAACCAATCATAGCCACGTGAAATCACAAGGCAATGCAAAGGGATGTCTGATGAAACGGGTTGGCTTTATCTTAAAAGTACGACAAGAACTTATTGAAGACTATAAAAAACATCATCAGCATGTGTGGGATGAAATGCTGGCGGCATTACGGGCGACGGGTTGGCACAATTATTCGCTGTTCTTGCGCCCAGACGGTTTATTATTTGGCTATTTTGAGACCCCGACTTCTTTACAAGCCGCACAAGCCGCGATGGCCCAAACCGAGGTCAATCAACGCTGGCAGGATATGATGAGTCCCTATTTTGAAATTCCCGAAGGGGCGCATCCCGATCAATTATTTATGGAACTGGAAGAAGTCTTCCACTTGGATTAATCATGATGACACCCAGCGATTCTCAACTTGAACAAGCGTATCGGTTGGCGCAAGAACGCTATGCGGCGCTTGGGGTAGATAGTGATGCGGCACTGGCACAACTTAAAACGATCCCGATTAGCCTGCACTGTTGGCAAGGCGACGATGTTGGTGGCTTTGAAGACCCCGATCGAGGCTTAGGTGGGGGGTTGATGACGACGGGCAATTATCCCGGCAAAGCCCGTACCGCCGATGAATTGCGCCGTGATTTGGATATGGCCTATCGCTTAATCCCCGGCCAACACCGTCTCAACCTTCATGCCATTTACCTTGAAACATCGCAAAAAGTCGAGCGTAACGACATTCGGCCCGAACATTTTGCCGGATGGGTGGATTGGGCCAAAGCCAATGGGCATGGGATTGATTTCAACCCGACACTGTTTTCACATCCGCTGGCCGACGACGGCTTCACGCTGTCCCATGCTGACCCGACCATCCGCCAATTCTGGATTGACCATTGCATTGCCACACGCCGCATCGGAGCCTATTTGGGGCAGGAACTAGGGACGCCGTGTGTAACCAATGTCTGGATTCCCGATGGTTATAAAGATTCTCCGGCTGACCGACTCGCCCCGCGTGAACGCCTCAAAAGTGCGCTGGACGAAGTGTTTGCCGAGCAATTGAATCCACAGCACAACCTTGATGCCGTCGAAAGCAAATTATTTGGTATTGGGTCGGAAAGCTATGTAGTCGGCTCACATGAGTTCTATCTGGGGTATGCCGTTGCTCATCGAACCCTGCTGTGTTTGGACGCAGGCCATTTTCACCCCACCGAAAGCATTGCCGACAAAATTTCTTCAACTTTGCTGTTTCTGGATGAAATACTGCTGCATGTCAGTCGCGGGGTGCGGTGGGATAGCGATCATGTCGTGATATGGAACGACGACCTTGCCGCGATTATGCAAGAAATTGTGCGGGGCGACTTTTTGAAACGAGTGCATATCGGCCTCGACTTTTTTGATGCCAGTATCAACCGCATCGCTGCATGGGTCATCGGTACACGCAATGCACTGCGGGCCTTGTTAGCGGCTTTGTTAGAACCGCGCCTATTGCTCCGCGAATATGAGCAGAATGGCAATTTTGCGGCACGGCTGGCGCTGATGGAAGAACTTAAAGGGCTGCCATTTGGCGCGGTGTGGGATTATTATTGCCGTCAGCAAAACGTGCCTGTCGGGTTGGCGTATATGAATGAGATCGCCACCTATGAGAAAAGTGTTTTGGCGCAGCGAGGATAGATAAGGTAACGGGACATGACCGCACGCAAGACAGTGCTGGCCGTTGATTTAGGGGCGGAATCGGGCCGCGTCATGGCGGTACATTTTGATGGGGCACGCCTCGATTTAGAAGAATTGCACCGCTTTGCCAATCCTGTGACCACCGTGCGCGGGACGATGCACTGGGATATTTTGCATCTGTGGCGCAATATTCAACAGGGCATTGAAGCAGGCAAGAAACACCACCCCATCAGCCTCGGCGTGGATACATGGGCGATTGATTTTGGCTTGCTGGATGCACAGGGAAGCCTGATTGCCAATCCGGTGTGTTACCGCGACAACCGCACCAACGGCATGATGGAAACGGCTTTTGCCAAAGTCCCACAGCGCGAGATTTTTGAGCAGACCGGCATTCAATTTATGCCCATCAACACGCTGTATCAATTGTTGAGCCTCGCTGAAGCCAAATCGCCCCTATTGGAGATAGCCCACACCTTTTTAACCATTCCCGACCTGCTGAATTATTGGTTAACCGGGGTCAAGGTCTGCGAATTTACTAACGCCACCACCACCCAAATGTTGCATCCCCGTAGCGGGCAATGGGCCAACGATATGCTCAATCGCTTGGGTATTCCGACCAAAATCCTGCCCGAAATCGTGCCGCCGGGGACAAAATTGGGGAGTTATGACGGGATTCCGGTCATTGCCCCTGCGACGCATGACACTGGAAGCGCGGTGGCGGCTGTTCCCACGCAAAAAACCAACTATGCCTATATCAGCAGCGGCACATGGAGTCTGGTCGGCTTGGAAGTTGGGCGGGCCGTCATTACGGATGAATCGTTTGAGGCGAATGTCACCAATGAGGGCGGGGTAGCGGAAACGTATCGCCTGCTCAAAAACGTGATGGGCCTGTGGATTATCCAGCAGTGTCGGGCGACATGGGCCGCACAGGGCCGCGACTATAGCTATGGCGAATTGGTTGATTTGGCGAAACAAGCCCCGCCATTGCGGTCGGTTATTGATGTGGATGACGGACGGTTTCTAGCCCCCGGTGACCATCCACAGCATATCTGGGATTGGTGCGCCGCACATCAGCAACCTATACCGGATTCGGTTGGCGCAGTGGTGCGGTGTGTATTGGAAAGCCTCGCGCTTAAATACAGGGCAGTGATTGAACGCCTGCAAGCGATTTCCGGTCAGGCCGTCGAAGTGATTCATATTGTGGGCGGCGGCACCCAAAACGAACTACTCAATCAGTTTACCGCCGACGCGACAGGCATTCCGGTAGTGATAGGGCCAATCGAAGCCACCGTCTTGGGCAATGCGGTCGTTCAATTGATGGCACAGGGCGAAATCGGCAATTTGCAGCAAGCCCGTCAGTTATTGGCAAGTATGAGCCTGACGAGAACCTATACGCCGCAAAATACAGGCGATTGGAAAAGGTGAATTATCCCCACCCCAACCCCTCCCCATGGCATGGCGAGGGACTTTAGAAGAATAGGACATACATGACATTCACGCTACAACATCCGCGCCAACAATTGGTACAAATCATTAACCGCATTTATTATGGCGGTTTGACAACCCTCTCCGGCGGCAACCTCTCGATTTTGGATGACGAGGGCAATATTTGGATTACGCCTGCTGGTATTGATAAAGGCAACCTGACCCCCGCCGATATGGTGTGTGTGCAACCCGATGGCACGGCAATTGGGTTACATGCCCCCTCCTCCGAACTGCCCTTCCATCGCGCTATCTATGCCCAACGGCCCGATGTTCGTGCGGTTGTTCATGCCCATGCTCCGGCATTGGTAGCCTTTAGCATTGTGCGCCAGATTCCTGACACCCGATTGATTCCACAGGCCCGCCGCGTATGTGGACATGTGGGTTATGCGCCGTATGCTTTGCCGGGGAGTGAAATTTTGGGGGCGAATATCGCGGGCACATTCGCACAGGGCTTTGATGTAGTGCTGCTAGAAAATCATGGGGTGGCGACCTCCGGCAGTAATCTATTAGAGGCATTTCAGCGCCTCGAAACACTCGATTTTTGCGCCCGTACCCAACTCTATGCTCAAACATTAGGGGATATTTCGACCCTGACGGATGAGGAAATCGCGCTTTTTGATCGGCCCGGTGAATCCTTGCCCGAATTTACCCCGCCCTATCACAGCAGTCGTGAACGCGAATTGCGTCATCAGATGTCCGATTTGGTGCGGCGGGCTTGTGAACGGCATTTGATGATTAGCACCGAGGGAGTGATGTCAGCGCGGGTTGAGGGCGACACATTTTTGATCACCCCAACAGGCATGGATCGTCGCAGCATCGGCTTTGAGGATATTGTGCTGATTCAAAATGGGCAGCGCGAACAAGGCAAAAATCCGAGTCGGGCGGTTGAACTGCACGCCAAGATTTATCAATGCCATCCTGATGTCCACTGCATCATGACGGCCCAATCGCCCTATGCCACCGCCTACGCCATCGGCTTGTATCCATTTGACACCAAGACCATCCCCGAAAGTTACATTTTGCTGCAAGACGTACCTAAACTGCCCTATGCGGTGCAATTTACCGACCGACAGGCGATTGCCGATGCCATTTCGGAGCAAAACCCGGTGCTGCTGCTGCAAAATGACTGTGTACTAACGGTGGGCAAAAATATCCTGCAAGCCTTTGACCGTTTAGAAGTGGTGGAATTTACTGCCCGTTCGTTGATCTATGCCGTGCCGATTGGTAGTGTTGTGCCAATTGGGGAACACGATATTCAAGCCTTAGAGCGCAAGTTTTTACAAAGATAAAAAGGGAATGTTATGTCTGTCTACCGCCCTAATGAATACCACCATGTGAATTATCTGTGGGATGATGCCCACGCCGCCACACTCGATCCGGCTGATCGCCTGATTTATCGCTCCAATATTTTGGGTAGCGACCAGCGCATCACCAATACTGGAGGCGGCAACACGTCCTCCAAAATTATGATGACCGACCCTTTAACGGGTGAACAGGTCGAGGTGATGTGGGTCAAGGGGTCGGGGGGTGATCTCCGCACCGCCAAACGCGCCAACTTCGCCTCGCTGTATATGTCCAAATTGATGGCCCTACAAGGCATCTATGGGGTAGCCGAGGTTAAAGGGGTCAAGACGCCGATTGAAGACCAGATGGTGGGCATGTATCCGCATACCACATTTAACCTCAATCCAGCCGCTACCTCGATTGATACGCCCCTTCATGCCTTTGTGCCCTATAAACACGTGGATCACACCCACCCCGACGCGGTAATTGCAATTGCGGCGTGCAGCGATGGCAAGGCGCTTACTAAAGCCATCTATGGGGATGAGGTTGTGTGGGTAGATTGGCAGCGTCCCGGCTTCGACTTGGGTCTGAAATTGCAGGCGACCATCGCCCAACACCCCGGCATCAAAGGCATTATTTTGGGTGGGCATGGGCTGATTAATTGGGCCAATGATGACAAGGAATGTTATGAACTGTCGCTGACCCTGATTGAAAAAGCTGCCCGTTACCTTGCTGAACATGATAAAGCAATCTTTGGCGGGGTCAAATATCAGACCCTTTCAGATGAACAGCGCAATAAGGTATTGGGCGAAATTCTGCCCCAACTGCGCGGCCTCGTCTCACAGAAAAATCGGTTTATCGGTACGATTCAGGCCACCGACGCCATGCTGCGGTTTGTCAACAGCCATGACGCTCCCCGCCTTGCTGAATTAGGCACATCCTGCCCCGACCATTTCCTGCGTACTAAGATTAAGCCGCTGTATGTAGATTGGAATCCACAAACCGAAGATACCGCCGCACTGATGCAAAAACTGACCGCCGGGGTTGAGCAATATCGGCTGGATTATGCGGCGTACTATGATGCGTTCAAACGGCCCGATTCGCCTGCCATGCGTGACCCCAACCCCAGTGTAATTTTAATACCGGGGATTGGCGCGGTGGTATGGGGCAAGAACAAAAGTGAATCACGGGTGACGGCAGAATTTTATAGCAATGCCGTCAATGTGATGCGTGGCGCGGAGGCAGTGGGTCAATACGTGGCTTTGCCTCGCCAAGAAGCCTTCGATATTGAATATTGGCTGTTGGAAGAGGCTAAACTACGTCGGATGCCGCCTGAAGCAACGCTCGCCCGCCGGGTCGTGGTGGTGGTTGGTGCTGGCAGCGGCATTGGCAAGTCGGTGGCCTATCGGGTCGCTAAAGAAGGGGCGCATGTGGTGTGTGCCGATTTGGACTTGGCCTCCGCTGAAACCACCGCGCATGAATTGACTGCTAAGTATGGTATGGGCATCGGTGTCGCTGGTACAGGGATTTCTGGCTGTGGGCCAGCCATCGGGTTATCGGTTGACATTACCAAGCGCGAGAGTGTACGCCAGTTTTATCAGACCATCTTGCAGGCGTATGGCGGGGTTGATGATGTGATTGTCACCGCTGGGGTGTTTGTGCCGCCGGATAAAGAGGGACATATCTCGGATGAAAAGTGGCGCTTTACCTTTGATGTCAACGTCATGGGAGGCTATATCGCAGCGGATGAGGCGTGGCCCATCTGGAAAGCGCAAGGGCTGCGGGGTGGCTTGGTATTGACGACCAGTGTCAATGCTGCCGTCTCCAAAAAAGGCTCGTTGGCCTATGACACCAGCAAAGCCGCCGCTAACCATCTGGTGCGCGAACTGGCAATGGAATTGGCCCCGCTGATTCGAGTCAACGGCCTTGCCCCGGCGACGGTGGTCGAAGGCAGCACCATGTTCCCGCGTGACCGGGTGATTAGCTCACTGGTCAAATACAATATCGCGCATGATGAAAGCGAAAGCACCGAAGCCCTGCGCTCTAAACTTGCCAATTTCTATGCCCAACGCACACTGACCAAACAAGCGATCACACCCGACGATCAGGCCGAAGTTGCGTATTTATTGATTAGCCCGGCGTTTAACAAGACTACCGGGCAAGTGTTCAGCGTGGATGGCGGTCTGCACGAGGCGTTTTTGCGCTAATTCATCTATCACAGTCGGGGTCGTAATATTCCTTGCGACCCCGACTTGCTCTACTGTGGTTTGAATGCCCCTAGTTCAACACACGCGAAGGCGGCATTGGGCCATGCAAACCAATTGCGCGAGACTACCGCGTTGGTTTGGGGGTCAACCGCTTCCGGTAAGGCCCCGTCCCATTGCGCCGCTGCCTCAAGATTCTGACGCACTTTTCTTTCGCGGTCAGCATCCCCAAGCACCTGTGAGACAATCAACTCTTGTACATCCCCTAAAGGCCATGCCGCACGGGTATGGATTGAACCAAGCCGCCCCGCATAATAGCCGCCTTCGTTTTCTGGCGACCATGCGAAGTTGATGGTGGCAAGCCAAATCGGGTCGTCCGCGCTGCAAAATCCCCATATCGGCGCAAGCACCAACGGGAAGTCATTGGCGTCGTGATAAAAATGGAAATGGCCTTCGCTGTCGGTGGCATAGGCATAGATAAGCCCGAATTTCGGATGCTCGGCAACGAAATACTGCTGAATCGCGGCGCGGATATGGTCGGCCCACGCCAGATATTTTTCCTGTTCGCTACTTTGGGCCGGAAATACCCCTGCCAGTTTCTTGAGGGTGCGCCAGAACAAAATATGGCTGGAAAGATGATAGGGTAGCGCGATAGGGTCATCAGCAGGGGTTTCATCGGTCGAGAACAACCACACATCGGGATTGTTTCGGTGGGTTAGCAGGGTATCCAAAATAGTACTGACCTGCGATTGCAGACGTTCAAAGGTGGCATAGTCGCCTGTTTCTTGAACATATTCGGCAAGTTCCAAGAGAGGCCATAACTGCTGATCGAGTTGAAAAGCAGGGTCTTTTTGCCTGCCATTGGCGAGATAACATCGTCCCCATACGCCGCCGGGTCGCTCGGCAATTTCGAACATCCAGATGAGATGCCGCCGGACAATATCGTACATTTCTTTTGTCCAACTGAGCAATGCCCGCGCCACATAATAGGCATCCCGATTCCATGACAGCGGCAGCAGCATATGATCGGTGAGTAGGCAGATACCTTCTTGTACAGAGATTACCATATTTAGCCCATATAGCTGACCTCTCCGCACCAGTAGATTATTGGAAGTCGGTACATCTCGAAATTTGATTCGTTCAAATAGCTTGTAATGATGAGCAAATGGAATAGTTGGATTTATTCTGAAGGTCAATCTAGCCCTTTGGAGATTATCTACATCGTCTTCAACTGGCAGCTCCCCCGTTAGCTCAATCTCAAAAGGCCCTTCTTGCTCAATCTCCCAAGAATCGCTATGGGGTAAGCCTTCGATAATGACTTCACAATCTAGCGTAGGATTCCTAATTGTGAGAACTCCGTCTTTATACAGCAGATTGTTAAGGCTTGGGATAGGTGGAATAGGGCCACCTTCCGTTAATTGGGTATAGGCACATCGCTGGAGACTCAATCGTCCGCGCCAGACAGGAGGATTACCGCGAAATGTCAACTCATGGTGAACGACATTATCAGTAACACGAGTAAAATAACTGAAGGAGTCACGACTAGCCTGCAAAAAATAGTACCCACCGGGCACAAAGTCCGCGACATATGTTCCAAATTCTTCAGACGAAAGCATACCCCAGAATTTTTCGATGGGAGATTTAAAATCAAATCCAAACCCCTCCAATTTCGCCAGCCCTGCGCGATAGGCCCGAACCGCTGCCGGGTTATACCGTTGATCTTCGGGGAAGGGGTCAGCGGAGGTTAGCGTTACATAGCCGTGTTGGGGGTGATACCAATTCAGCGCGATAATCCGTCCGTTCCAATCGAGACTGCCGTTAATTCCATTCGCCCCAAAATCGAGTGGTTTGAAATTTTCGGGTCGTTCGGTCAGGGATTGCGGTTGATCTAACAAAACTCTTGCCATTTGGCGGATTATCCTGTCGCGTTGAAGTGATCAAAAACTGCCCTATCTATGCCAACACCTTATCCAAACTTGGGGCGATGGCCTGCCCGGTATCCCGATCCATCCACCGGATTTTGGCAGGCGGGAAGCGGATATAGACGGTTTCGTGGGCGTGGACTTTAAAATCGGGATGGGTCGAAACCTTCAAAATATCCTCGCCAATCCGAATGGTCAATAAATTCTGTGACCCCAACGGCTCAACCACTTCTACCGTCACCGCCAGCGCATCGGGAGCAGGTGAGGCCAACGTCTCCATATTTTCGGCGCGGATACCCACAAAAATGGATTTGCTCTCATAAGCCCGCAGTGGTTCATTCATTTCGGCGGGTGGGGATAGATGGAAGTCCCCAATATTAACCTTGATTGCGCCATTTTCACGCTGTACCTGCCCGCGCAAAAAATTCATAGGTGGGTTGCCGATAAAACTGCCGACAAATTGATTGGCTGGGATGTCGTAGACACGGGTCGGGTTATCGAATTGCAGGATTTGGCCCTGTTTCATAACGGCAATGCGATCGCCCATGCTGAGGGCTTCAATTTGGTCGTGGGTGACATAAATCGTGGTGGCTTTCAATCGCGCCAATAGGGATTTTAGTTCGGCCCGCATCTCCAAGCGCAAAAGGGCGTCCAAGTTGCTAAGGGGTTCGTCCATCAGCAGCACTTCGGATTCGACTGCGATGGCCCGTGCCACCGCCACCCGCTGCCGCTGACCGCCACTCATCGCGCCGGGATAACGATCCAGCATATTTTCAATGTGCAGCAGTTTAGCCGCATTTTGAACCCGTTCTTCAACCACTTCCTTAGCCGTTTTCCGCATCTTCAGACCAAAAGCGATGTTGTCATAAACTTTCATATGCGGGAAGATGGCGTAATTTTGAAACACCATTGAGATATTACGGTCTTTGGGCGAGAGATAAGTCACATCGCGGTTGCCGATCATGACGCGGCCTTCATCCAGCATCCCCAAGCCAGCAATGGCCCGCAGGAGGGTCGTTTTGCCGCAGCCGGATGGCCCAAGCAACACCACAAATTCGCGGTCATTGACTGTCAGATTGACTTCATCCACCGCCACAAATTTGCCGAACCGCTTAACTGCTTTTTCAACCATTATTTCAGCCATAATTGTTCTCCTAGAAGCGGGGATTATTTGTTTAACTGCCCGTACATATTAAAGAGATAGCGTCGGATGAAAAAAATGAAAATCAGCGACGGGATGAGCATAAAAAACCCACCTGCAAATTTGAAAGGGTCGCCCGATTTATCGAGCGTATACAAAATTTGGGCCGGCAGGGTACGATTGGTCAGGGTCAGCAAAATCGCGGCGAAAACTTCGTTCCACGACAGCACGAAGGTCAAAATCGCGGCGGCAGCAATCCCCGGCATGGCAAGCGGCAAGACCACTTTCCAAAAGGCTTTGGCGGGGGTGCAGCCAAAAATCCGTGCGGCCTCCTCTAATTCATAGGGCACACCTGCAAAGACACTCGCCACCACCAAAATCGTTGTCGGCAGGGTAAGGGCGGTGTGCATCAGGGCGAGGCTGTACACCTTGTCGTACATATCCCATTTAATAAAGGTGATTGCCAACGGCACCGCGAGGACAACAATCGGGAAAGCACGTACCGACAAAATCCCCAAGCGAATAGCATCACGCCCCGGAAATAGATACCGTGCAATGGCATAACCCGCCGGAATCGCCAGCAGGGTTGATAAAATCAGGGTGATGATGGCAACCACGATACTATTACGCGCCGCCCGTTGAATCCCATCCGTATTCAAGAAGAAATCCATCGTTTCAGTGGAGGCCGGGATGGGGGCGAACTGCTTGGGGTAATCGCGCACGTCTTCGGGGGTGCTAAAGGCCATCGTACCAATCAACCAAATCGGCAGCAAAATCCACAGTGCGATGATACAGGCCAAGACATAAATGCTGCCCCGGCGAATCGAATGGCGTCGTTTAGCCCGTTTGCGATCTGCCGCCGTCGCTTCCATGCTTGGACGGGTAGTAGTCGAGTTCATGGGTGTTTCAAGGGTGGTCATAGGTTTTTCGATGCCTCTTCTTGGCTACGCACGGCTCGCAAATAGAACAGGGAAATCCCTAGCGACAGCACCATAATAAATAAGGCATAGACCGCCGCAACGTTGGCATTGTTATAGCGGGCCGGGTCATACCAGCGGTAGGTTTCATTCGCCAGGACGGTTAGCACATCACCGCCCGTAATCGCCACAACCACCGCGAACACCTGAAACGCCAAAATGGTGCGGAGGATAAGGGCCACCTGTAGACTTGGTTTCAACAAGGGCAAGATGATATAACGGATGCGCTGCCACAAGGTCGCGCCGAAAACCTCCCCCGCCTCCATGTAATCGCGTGAGATGGCCTGTAAGCCCGATACGACAATCACCATGACAATCGAGGTTGCCCGCCACACCTCCGCTAACACGATCGCCACAATCATCCATTCACGGTTGCTGGCCTGTATGAAGATATAGGGCTTGTCAATTAACCCGACTGTATCTAAAAATGAGTTTAGGAAGCCACGCTGGGTAAAAATGGAATACCACAAAATACCCGATGCGAGGTCAGAAATGCCAAGCGGGATGGCATAGATATACAGAAAAATGTTGCTGCCCCGAATCCGACTTTGAATAATCAGACCCATGATAATGGCGAGGACAAATTGCAGCGGCAAAATCAACACAATCAAAATGAGGGTAGTAATCAGCGACCGTTTGAAACGATAGTCGTTAAACATGCGCTCTACAAAATCGAATGTCCATTCTTTAGTCGGCTCACCTGCGACCACCCGCGCTGTTTCGGAAGTGCGGCGGTTTTCAATAAAAATGCTCTTTTGGTTGACCCACCCTGTTACCGTGTTGCCGTCAATATCCTCGCCCTCCACTTGAAACCAGAAAATGGGGCGGGTGCGACCATTCGGCAGAGTTTCTTCAAGTTCTTGGCGATCCAACACATTTACAACGGTTTGTAATTTGACCTGCCCGACTTGTGCCGCATTTTCACTTGGCTCATCACGCACGCTCAAAATCGCGCTGTCTTTTTGGAAAGCCAAGCGCAAAGACTCGAACATGGGATAGGCAAAAAACACGAGGAGGTAGAGCAGGGAGGGCAATAAGAGTAAATATGGTGTCCAGCTAAACTTTTTCATTTATTTAGACCCCCTAGACGATAGGATTAAGAAATTTATGGGGGATACCCACCCCTTTTGATCGGGTGACCAAAAGAAGTGGGCAGATAGGCTTATTCAGGTTATTCGACTTGGCACGGGCCTTCGCTGGCAGGATCGGGTGCCCAGCACGCCGCGCCCGTCTCGGTCATCAGGGTCTGCAATGCTGCACCTTGTTCATCCAACACGGTCGCTGCATCTTCACCGTCTACTACGACGCGGGTAAAGGCATCGCGGAAGATTTGATTGATCTCACCGCCGCGATCACCCAGACCAACGGGCAGTAACGAGGGGATGGCATCTTCGGCGTTTTGCTGTGCAAGCACGGCAGCGGCCTGAATCGCCACACCTTCGGGCAGGTTCGTCATATCCACTTCGGAAATGACTGGATAGAAGCCAAGTTCAGCAAGAATCTGGCTTTGGGTTTCGGGCGACAGCAGGAAGTGGATAAATTCCTCTGCTGCATCTGGGTTGGGGCTGGTGAAGGGGATGCCCAAACCAACTACTACAGGCATATAGCCACGTCCAGCAGGGCCAGCCGGAGCGGGGAAGGCGACAAAATTCGCCGGAGCGGTATCAAAGGCGGGTTTTAGACGCGCCACATGATCGAAGGCAACCAAGACTTCACCGGACAGCAAGGGTTCGTTCATGAAGTCATAGTTGATGCTCTCGGGATTCACATACGGCCACATTTGATCACGGAAGAAGACCAACATATCCACTGCCGCTTGACTCTTGAATTGAGTGACTACACCACCCGTAAATGACGGCCATGCATAGCCCTCTAGGAAGCGGTGGAATAGACCAGCAACCGGGAAGCCTAGTTTGGCCTCGCCTGTCGCGTCGTACATATTCTTGGCCCAAGCAGCCAATTGTTCCCATGTCAGAGCGTTAATGTCCGCACCTTCAGGCAGATATTGCAGAGCGTCCTGATGGGCAGCCATCGTATAGGTGGCCTGCATCCAAGGAACGTAGTATTGATAATCCTCTGTGCCCATCTTGCCGAGGGTCACAAAATCATCATTCACGTCGTATTCGGCTTCAATTTCAGCCAGTAGGTCGGTTAGGTCAAACACGAGGTCATTGGTGACGAGGGTCGGGAATGTACCGTGTAGTGCACCGATAACGTCATTAACTCCTTCACCAGCTTCGCCTTCAGCCTTCAGCAAATCGAGTGCTGGGCCTTCTTCAGAGGGCACAAATTCGACCGTGCCAGCTTCAAAGCCTTCAAAAATCGCACGGGCTTTGTCACTTTCTTCCACTACGTTGAATTGGGTCGAAATAAAGGTCACTTTGTTGTCGTCTTGTGCGGTGGCAATTGCCCCACCTATGAACGACATGACCACGATCAGAACAATCAAATGACGGGTTGTCTTAAACATGATCCTATTTATCTCCTCTAACTCTTGCTAAGATTACGAGTCTGTTTTTTGTTGTTGGCCCTCATTCCTGTTGGCCTGCCTCGAAACTGGTTTCAGGCTTGAGGGCTGATGCTGCACCTCCTTTTTATGCAATCTTGGAGCCGCTTGATGCTCGTACAACCAGTTTTGGTTGCAGCAAAATCTGAGCTTCGGAGAGTTCTTCCCCGCGAATAATCGCCAATAACATCCGCACCAATCGCTGCCCGATTTCGTAAATCGGTTGTTGAATGGTAGTCAGCGCCGGATGGGCATACTCTGCCGCCGGAATGTCGTCAAATCCCGCTACTGCTACATCACGCCCAACTTGCAAACCACGTCCCTGAATTGCACTCATTGCGCCCAAAGCCATCAGATCATTGGATGCAATAATGGCTGTCAACAGCGGCTGTGTATCCAGCAGATGTTGTGCGCCGCGATACCCACCCGAACGGAGCAAATCGCCATATGCCACATAGTCAGCGCGATATTCAAGGCCGCCACGCTCCAGACCTTCTCGATAGCCGTCATGCCGATAGTCGGTATAGGCAATCTCTATTGGCGGCAAAATTAACCCAATGTGCCGATGCCCAAGGCTAACCATAAACTCCGTTAAAATTCGCAACCCGGCTTGGCTATCCACATCAATAAATGGGTAATCGTTTAGTTCCCCCGGCGCGCTGCGGCCTGATACTACGAAGGGATGACTTTGTTCCTGTAAATAGGCAATCCGTGGATCATGATGACGAGTGCGGGCCAGCACCATACCATCTACCCGATTACCACGTACCATCCGACGATAGGACGCCATTTCTTCTTCGCCCGGTATTTGGGTGCTAATCAGCAGGTCATAACGCTCGCGGGAGGCAGCATCACCGACACCGGTGAGTAATTGACTAAAAAAATCGTGGGCCGAAAACGTCTGGTCATTGGCGGGGATGATCATGCCAATGGTTTGTGTGCTCAGGCCGCGTAGGTGTCGTGCGGGAAGGTTAGGTTCGTAACCAAGTGAATTCGCTACGCCGATGATATGTTGGCGTGTTTGCTCGTTGACATCATCATAACCACCTAAGGCCCGTGATACCGTTGTGATTGAATATCCCGATTTCTCGGCAATATCTTTCAATTTGGTACTCATAGTCCACACTTAAAAATAATAAGTGAAAACGTTTCGGATGTTGGGTGAAATTTAACCCGAAACGTTTCGGATGTCAAGAAATTCGTCGAAACATCTGAAATGCGTTCTACCCAAAAAGTATATTGACACAAGGTCTGGCTGTTGCTATACTCATCCTTACATTAACAATTTTGGAGGCGTGGTGTAGCGGTTAACATGCTGCCCTGTCAAGGCAGAGACCGCGGGTTCGAATCCCGTCGCTTCCGCAAGAGCCATCTTAATACTTCCACCCGGCGTCAAGCTCCATGAGCATGACGTTTTTTTGTTTTCCCATACGCCCACGTCGGACGATCAAGCTGGAAATAACGACACCCCAACGGACTTTTAGCCCCCGTTGAGGTGTCTCACCAAGCGGCTGATGTCGCCAGCGCAAGGTTGATGGGAATTGTAACACACCCTCTCTTGCGCGCTAGTCACAGCGAACAAGGGAGGGTGTTTTGCTTTCTGGGGTCTGAGCAGCCCACAAAACCAGCGGGTGAACGTCAATGAAGATGGAGAATGAAGTCGCATGTTAACCTCAATCCGACCTCTGACGCAGGATGAACGCCAAACGGCACGCTTGGCTGCTTACCAAGCGGTGGAACGGGCGATAGGGGAATGCCCAACCCGTGATGAGTTTGACCATCATGCTGCCAGCAGCTACCCCACATCGGTCACACGCCTTATTTCGGGTTTGTGTTTGCTGCTCTTGTTAGCCGCCTTTACCCCCTCAGCCATTCGGCTGTATGTGATAGGCTCGCATACCTTCGGTCAAGCGGTAGACAGCACGACCGCACGCACAGCGGTGGGTATTGCCACTGTGCTATCCGCCGAAGTTGGACAAGTGGTTTTCTCTTTGGCACTGGCAACCTTAGGCACGGGTCGGAATGCCCGCCGATTGTTGTATGCCAGTATGGGGATTGCCACCGCGATCAGCCTTGTTGGGAATGTTCAATTGGCGCTACCCGATCACATCACTAGCCCCTTTGCATGGTTGGAAGCCATTGCCCCACCGTTGCTGGTGCTGAGTACCGCCTATGTACTCAAAGAGCAACTGCTGGATGCCATTCAACAGCGCCATGCCAATGAAGTGGCCTATCAATCAGCCTTAGGGGATTGGCGCAAGGCCACCTATGAACCGGAGAGCCATGCCCAGTGGCTGCAATTTTATGCCAATACCCTGCGCGATGCCCTGCGCAAAGCCAATACGCGGCGTAAAGAAACACTGGAGACACTCACCCTGCAAGAATGGCGTTGGCTCATTACCCGTGAGTTTCAAAATGACCACTGGTACGAACAAGTGGAAAGCCAACCCAACCCCATCACTCGAGAAGCCGAACCACCACTCCCGGCTCTGCCCATGCATCACAAGGAGTCGGTTTACCACCCAAAAGGGAACGGTTCTGTGCCATCTGCGGAGCCGAACTCATGACGCCTTCCACGCTGGGTGGGCGACCCCGCAACTACTGTGGGGAGTCGTGTAAACAGAAAGCCAAACGGCAGCGTGAGAAGCGCATCAAACGGAGTTTCGTGTCGCATTTTTGAGGGTGAAAAGGGCCATGCCAAAACCAACGATTATCCCGAACTGGCACTACCAAAAACCGAACAAAGGTGGGCATCGTGGCTTAAAAAAACTGCTGAAATACGTCAGCCACCGTGAATCACCCGACCATCGTCCGCTACCCCTTGAGGAACGCTGGGCAGATGTTGGGTTGGGCGCGAACTGGCGAGCGGTGTATGAACAGTGTTCCCAACTGGCGGGTCCGTATGTGCTGGCCCACCATCTGGTCATCTCACCGGCACCGGATCTCATGACTTTGGTACCAGAAACCCAACGAGCCGAATTGGTACGGGAAGTCACCGAACGGGTGATTGAGACGTGGCATGTGGAGCGTGGTTTGGACATCCCCGAATATTCGTATGTCCTGCATGATCGAGATACCAGCGATCAGCGGGGTCTTCAACACCTGCATTCACATGTTTTTGTGGCAGGCACGATTGAAAACAGTGCCGGCGAACGGGAATCGCATCGGGTCAAACGTGAACAGGTGTGTACCGATCGCGGGGGCTTGCAGCGTTCAGACAATCTCCATCACATCGCCCGACAGGAATTTGAGGCCGTACTGGATCGCACGCTGGGCCGCGACTGGCGGCGTTTACGCGAAGTGGAACCAGTCGAACCGCTGCGGGAGGTGTCGTTGGAGCAGTATCTGGGTCTCGAGTCGCTACGTTCATGGGAGATCGAGCGGTGAGTCCCGGTGTTTTTTTCGAACCGACGCGGTCGGTTGCGCATGAGGCGAGCGTCCTTGCGACGCACGCGGTGTCCGGGCCAGTGAACCCCTATGGTGGTTCACCCACTGGGGTGGCGCCCGGACACCCTACCCGATCCGCAGGATGGGTAGCGAGTTTAATGCCAACTCGCCCCTCACACGCCGGGGTGGCTGGGCACGCCTCGTGGTCGAGTCGTCCGGGGGCACGTGATCCACCCATCGCCCCGGTCTTGCCACGTTTGGGAAATGGGGCGATCCGCGACTCAACGTCATTTCTAAGTAAAGGAGCAACAGCATGTCCAACAAGAGCACTCTCATCTATGACTACCGTCTGAACATCCAAGTCACCCACGCCATGCACGAGCGTCTGGCGCAACTAGCGACAATACGCGGTGTGTCCAAAGCTGAATTGGCCCGGGAAGCCCTGCGTGCCTTCATGGATCAACAGGAGGATCTGGTCGGTAGTCGCAAGTTTTTTGCCAAATCTTTCCAGCGCCGCCTAGATCATGTGGACTGGCAGTTCTCGGTGATGTTTCGACTGGTCAGCAACCTGATGGCGGTGGTTCTCAAAGCCCAGACGGGCAAGAAGCCTGCCGAGGAAGACATTATGGGCTACATGCTCACCTATGCGATGGCGGATGACTGGCAGTCCCCTTTGCATGAAGCCAATCACAAACGCCAGAAACACGAACCGCCAGTCGAATAACCTACTGGCGGCGCGGCGGGGTGATGTATCCCGGATGTTTGGCAACTTCAGGATACATCATCCCGCTGGCCCTGTCCACTTTCCGTTTTACTGCCTGTTTCACTGCGATAGTTCAGAAGAAAAACGAAGAAGGAGCCTTCACATGCATACTGTTTCAATACCCGCAGTCGTACAAGCCGCGCAGTCCGAGACCCTGTTACAAGCGGCGTTGCGGTATGCCGCGCTTGGCTTCAGCATCATTCCCCTCCGCGGCAAACAACCCGCCATCAGTTCATGGTTGCCTTACCGCAACCGGGCTGCTGGAGAATATTGGGGTGGTGTGTGGCCCAGTGTCCAAAAATCTGGTGGTGTTGGATTTGGATGGCGAAGACGGGTATCCGACCTTTGCCGCGACCTTTCCCCAGTTGGCTGAAACCTATACGGTAGCGACTGGGGGTGGGGTGGGGCGGCATGTCTACTTCCGCCCTAAGACCCTACCACCCTCGGTGCGGGCCATGAACACCCCCATTGGACATGTTGAGCTGCGCGGGGATGGCTATCTGATTGTGCTACCGCCGAGTATCCACCCTGAAACCCACCAACCCTATCGGGTATCCCTCCCCCACGACATGTTGCAGCCCGCTGATTTGCTGGCTTTGGTGGCATGGGTCGAGAGTTTCCGCCCCAAACCCGTGCCCACCGTCTGGCAGCCGCCCCATCTACCCCCCAGTGGTGGCACAACCAGTCTTAACCCGCGTGTCCTCGAAGTGTTGGCGGAGTATTTTCGAGCCAAAGGTTATGGCGTGCATGGGGAATGGCTGCACGGCCCCTGTGTTTACCCCGAACGGCATCGGCATGGCGACCAAAATCCGAGCTTCGGCTTCAACACCCTGACCGGTTATGGACATTGTTTTGTGTGTGGCACGCTATTGGCAAAAGACCTGTGTGCCCAGGTGGGAGTGAATCCAGCCGCGTTGGGTGGTTTATTTGAGTCAACCCCACGACCCCGTCCCACCCGCCCGTCGTCGCAGACGCAGCCCACACCATCTATCACCCCAAACGCTCTCGAACAACCCTCGGTTCCACCGCCACCACCCGTTCTGCCGCGTGATCCGGCCCAAGCATCAACGCCCCGCTGGTTGGCAACCTATGTGCAGTGGGCGAGTGCCGCAGGTAACCAGACGCCGGTCATCTTCCATCAAGCGGCTGGGTTGTGGTTACTCTCACTCGCCATTGGGCGGCGTCTATTTGGCGAAGCGCCTTGGGGCAGCAAGATCTTCCCCAACCTGTATCTCATGTTCGTAGCTGGCACGACCTACTATCGTAAATCCACTGCGTACAAACTCGCCGAACGTATTGCCCGTGACGCCATTCCGCACATGCTCATGCCCACGCCCGGTTCGCCGGAACGCTTTCAGGAGGCACTGGCCGGTCAACTCCCCAGCAACTTCGATAAACTCACCCCGACCCAACAAGCCCGGCTGCGCCAAGCTTTGCCGTTTGCTTCCCAGCGTGGTCTGCTCAAGGATGAAGTGGCCGGTTTATTCGGCACTATCAACAAACGTGACTACATGGTGGGTATGAAAGACCTGCTGATGGAACTTTATGACTGCCCGGATTACTCCGATAAAGAGACCCAAGCCGGGGTGACCATTGTCGAGAATGCCGCCTTGTCTATTCTCGGTGTAACCACCCCGGCGGGCTTGTCCACCGCGGTGAGTGATGCTGATTGGGCTAATGGCCTGTTGGTGCGGTTTGCGCTCCTCACCCCTGAACCGGATTACACCGAGCGTCAGCCCGCAGCGACATTCCCCCAACCCCCGGCTTTGTTGGTCGAAGGCCTGCGCCGCCTGCATGAACGGCTGCCTCCTCCTCAACAAACCGAACACGGTTTGACCCCACCCGTCGCCCTTGAGATGCAGGTACAGTGTTGGCCGGAATGCCAAGCTTACTCGGAACGGTTACGCCGCCACTGTGCCCCCGATCAGGATACCGAACTGGATGAACGTCTCAAGGGTGTCTATGGACGTTTGCATATCCAAGCCTTCAAGTTAGCCACACTGGTGGCGGCCCTCGATTGGATCGAGACGGATGTCGCTGTGCCCACCCTGACCGCCACCCATTGGCAGATGGGGGAGACCTTAGCCGAAACATGGCGTTTGAGTGCCCATCGCCTGTTGACCCAGATGGATCGGGGTGGGGAGGCCATCACCGAACGTCGCCAGCAGGATGCGTTGCTAAATGCCATTCGGCGTGCCGGTGAAGATGGCAGCAATCTACGCACGCTCTATCGCGCCCTACACCTCACCGCGCAACGGGCCCGTCAATTGGCGCAGGACCTTGTTCGCGCTGGGTTAGTGGTTGAGCAACGGTTGGATGGTGCTGAGTGGTATGTCGCCATTGAGCATACTCACTAAGCTTTAATTTTAGGTGACAAATGGGACAGGGGTGACAACGTGACCGTGTGACAAAAGTCTGAACTTACCCCGTTCTAGTGGACACCTAACTTGTCACACAGGGTGACTGCTCGAACTGTTCAGGACTCAGGTAGCCCAATGAAGAATGGCGACGAGCCCGGTTATACCAGACTTCGATGAACTCGAAAATGGCTTGCCGGGCTTCATTGCGGGTTTGGTAACGCCGATCAATACATTCGGTTTTGAGAGTGGCATAGAAACTCTCCATAGCGGCATTATCATGTGGATTCCCAGCCCGACTCATGCTGACCTTGATGTGGTGACGGTTGAGTAAGGCGAGGTATTGATGGCTAGTATACTGACTACCACGATCCGAATGATGCAACAAATCGTCGGCGGGCAAGCGACGCATGATCGCCATGTCCAAGGCATCCTGAACCAGTTCAACCTTTTGACGAGCTGCCATCGACCAGCCCACGACCTTGCGGGAATACAGATCCAACACGACCGCCAAGTACAACCAACCTTCATGGGTACTGATGTAAGAAATATCCGCCACCCACTTCTGGTTAGGTCGCTCCGCCGAAAAATCACGCGCCAGCACGTTCTCCGCAAGGTTGGTTAGACGATGCCCTCGCCGGGCAACTTTGTAGCTGCCGCGGTTGGTGGCACGCAAGCCCAAGTAACGCATCAGCTTGGCAACGCGCTTTCGCGAACATCGAATCCCCATTTCACGCAAATCCGCCCAGATCCGTGGGCTACCGTAGGTTCCTCGACTTTTCTGGTGCAACTGTTGTATCTTCTCGCCCAAGTCACGGTTGTCGCGTCTTCGTTGGCTAGGGGAACGTTTACGCCATGCATAATACCCACTCCGCGACACCCCCAAGACATGGCACAGGACAGTGACTGGAAATTCCAGCCGATGTTGGTGGATAAACCCGAATTTCATCTCGGGTCCTGCGAGAAGATACTGATGGCTTTTTTTAGGATCTCGCGCTCCTGCCGCAACAGATCCACTTCCTTTTTCAACCGCAGAATCTCGGTTTTAGCCTCGTCCATGGTTTGGGTGTGCTCATCTGATTCGGCATCGGGTAAGTAGCCGTGTTCCTTGCGTTCTCGCTCCACCCACTTGCGCACACGACGTGGATCGAGACCCAGATCATGGGCGATTTCCGAGATGGGGCGGTCACTTTTGGCGATCATCCTAAGAACCTCGGTTCGATACTCGGGCCTAACGTTCTGCGCTCTTGGTCTTGGCATTGTCACATTCCCTTTTCTTTCAGTTTATACGACATTTTTCATGTCTACCAAACTGGGGGAAGTTCAGGAAGTTCAGAAGTTCAATAGCTGTCGCGCTGTCACCTGTCACCGCTGTCACCCCTGTCCCATGATTCTAGAGAATGATGCGGGTAATTACCGCACATGCCAAATCTCAAGAGACTCTCACCGCCAATATTCCCCATTCGGCGAGAAGGCCACGGTCTTATCCTCTTGGGTGTTGGGCAATGGGTAGGGTAAATCGAACGATCATGCCACCCCCTTCGCGGTTTTCTGCCCAAATATAGCCTTTGTGGGCCTCAATAATTCCACGACAGATTGAAAGCCCTAAGCCTGTTCCCCCTGCTACCTGAGATACGCCTTCAGAACGATAAAACTTATCGAAAATCCGTGACAAGTCCTCCAGTGAGACACCGCTACCCTGATCCATGACCGCGACGGTGATAAATCCGTCGGCACTGGCTTGAATCTCGATTAGTGAACTGGGTGGTGTATACTTTGCGGCATTATCCAATAGATTGACCATCACTTGCACCATCAGTACAAAATCGGCAGAGGCCAATGGCAGATCAGACGGAATAGTCACGTGAACTTTATGGTTGAGTAACCGTTCTTTCATATGAGACAACGCAACACCAATCATTTCTTGGACATCCAAGGGGGATTGGCGAAGCGAAACTGCGTTAGCCTCCAACCGGGTCATGTCCAGCAGATTCCCGACCAGTTGGTTTAACCGGGTTGTTTCCTCCCATGCACCTTCAATCAGCTCAGATTTGGCAGTTTCATCGAGAAAACCAGCCTGATCACGCAGACTGCTCAATGCCCCTGCAATAGATACCAATGGGGTTCTTAGATCGTGCGAAATCGAATTGAGTAGTGCAGTCTGGAGCTTTTCAGCTTCATGCAGCAGTTGGGTTTGCTGTGCTTTTTCAGCTAGTAGGGTCGCATCAATCCCCAACGCAGCCTGACTTGCAAAGGCTTCTAATAGGCGATTGCGTTCTGGGGTAAGCATTTCTTCGTGCCGGAATCGAACTCCCATCACTCCAATTGTGCTTTGGGCAGTTTTGAGTGGTAAGTAACGACCATCCGTACCCGGCAGCGTCTGTGTGCCGTGTCCAGCGGACTGTCTATGAGCATAAACCCACTGTGCGGCACTGGTCTCGCCCGTTGTTAAAGGATAATGATCGGTCATGATTCTCAATTCAAGTGTGTCATGTTCATGTAACCAGATCACCACATCTGCATTAAATGCCTCGCTCGTGTGAGCAAGCACCACTTGAAGGACCGCCTGAAGCTCGACACTAGCCGAAAGATCACGACTAAAAGCATAGAGAGCCATTGCCTGCAATTCACGTTGTTCAGCGGCTCTGGCATGTTCCCGTACTCGCGCTGCAAGCCTTGCACTTACCAATCCTACGATTAGCAGCCCTGCAAAGGTCAAAATATAGCCAGCATCATGTACTAGGAATGTCCAGCGCGGTGGTACGAAAAAAAAGTTAAATGCAAAAACGCTCAAGACTGCTGTCAGCGTCGCTGCGCCACGCCCATAGCGAATGGCAGCAATTAAGACAGCCAATTGATAAGACATCACCAGATTGATAGGCGAAATGAAATGTGCAATAGGCAATCCCAAGAGGGAAGTGATACCTACGAGGCCAACCGCAGCCAGATAGTGCCCAAGATGTAACCTACCAACCGGATGAATAAGAGGCGACGACCGTTCAACAGAAGCAGCACTGCTAATCACATAAATATCAATATTGCCGCCTTTACGAATAAGCTGATCCACGATTGAACCTTTAAGGAAGTCCAGCCAGCGCGGTTTGAGCGGCTTACCAACGATGATTTTGGTAATGTTATGGGTGTTGGCATACTGCATCAGCGACTCGGCAATATTATCGCCGGGTAGTGTAACCAACTTTGCACCCAAGTCCTCTGCCAGTCGCAGGTTATTGGCTATTTGAGAACTGCCTTCCTCACTAAGTTGAGCGTCCGCAGGGGTCTCGATATACACGGCGTGCCATTCGGCATCAAGCTCCTTTGCCAAACGTTTGGCAGTCCGGATCAAACGCTGGCCGAGTGGATTGGGGCTGATTGAAACAAGCAGGCGTTCCCCGGCTGCCCAAGGGCCACTGATTGCCCGTTGCTGCATATAGGCATTCATCTGCTCATCCACATGCCGCGCTGTTCGCCGCAAAGCAATTTCACGCAAGGCCGTCAGATTGCCTTGCCGAAAAAACTTCCGCAGGGTGAAGGTAGTCTGTTCGGGAATATGAACTTTACCTTCGCGTAACCGTTGAAGGAGTTCTTCTGGTGGCAGATCAACTAGCACGATTTGATCGGCTAGGTCAAGAATTCGATCCGGAATCGTTTCCCGTACCACAACCCCGGTGATCTGTGCGACTATATCATTTAGACTTTCAAGATTTTGGATATTGAGTGTGGTGTAGACATCAATCCCCGCATTCAAGAGTTCTTCCACATCTTGATAGCGTTTTGTGTGGCGCATCCCCGGTGCATTAGAATGTGCAAGCTCATCTACTAAGGCTAATTGCGGGAGACACTTTAGAATGGCGTCCAGATTCATCTCTGGGAGGGTGATACCGTGATACTGGATCATGTGGCGGGGGATAAATACGAGATCACGGGCAAGGAGATCGGTTTCAGAACGCCCGTGTGTTTCGACATAACCCGCTAGGACATCAATCCCTTCTTCAAGACGCTGTTGCGCGGCTTCCAGCATCGCATAGGTTTTCCCGACCCCGGCGGCATATCCTAGAAAGATTTTCAGTTTACCTCGTAAACGTTCTTCATCTTCCCGTTGCGTAGACTTTGGCATTGCGTCGGGGTCAAGGTGTAAAGACTTCATCATGCCTCGCTAAAAGTTACTAGCTTATCTAGGCCCTAGTTTAGCAGTATTATTTGTTCATTCACGCTTGAAACTTAGGATGAGGCATGAGAAACCTGATGATGGTGATCTGTCGAGTGTTCAAATGTAACTTTGAAATCCAGTGGTAGCGGCAAGCTATCCAGATTCACTTGCTTGATATTCAATGCTATGTTTTCGACTTCCATCATTGCATCCCGCAGGAATCTATCAGTAGACATATGCAGCCAACTATAGGGGAAGCGGGTACGCAGCGCACCGATATAGACCTCAAAATAGACTGTCGGGCATTGTTCGCGGAGTTCCTGCAAAATACGGGCGACACTCGCATACAGATCACGGTAAGGTTCTTCCACGACTTGAGTAGTCTGTTGCTCCCAGCCGTTTTTCGCTGAAATTTTGTCCGACCATTCCCGGAAACCTGCTGCCCGTTTGGGATTCACGTTGACGTGGATGATATAGAGCGGTAGACCGCGCTGTAAAATGGCTTCGGTAACGTTGACCGCTAGCTTGGACCATGTATCACAGAAGTAAATTGCCAGTTCCTTATGAATGGCAGGATCAAAGGTCTGGGCTTTCTCTTCAAAAACGGGAACTTCATTCAGATGCAACCGCGCAGCCGTCTCCTTATAATGGCGATGGATGCGGAAAAAGACCCAGACCAGTGAAGGGATTAGCAGGACAATAAACCATGCACCGCTGGTGAACTTGGTGATAATGAAGACAAGCATCACAATGAAGGTTACACTTGCACCCGTACCAGAGATAAGTAGCTTCGGTAGCCAGCGCGGGTCGTAGGTGATGTCGGTCTCAAGCCCATGTGCAATCTGACCCGGTTTAAGGCGACCTGCTCGCCAGAAACGCCGCGTCATTCCGGCCTGACTGATAGTAAAACCCAGAAACACCCCAATTGCATAGAGCGGAATCAACCGTGTGACAACCGCCTCAGTCACAAGCACAATGAAAATCGAGCAGATTGTAAGTGTCAGGATACCCCATGTAAACACGAGACGGCGACCACGATAGGTAAGCTGGCGAGGCAAAAAGCCATCACCACTGTGTAGTGCCGCAAGTTGGGGAAAGTCCGCAAAGGGTGTATTGGCGGCCATAAATAATACGGCAAAAGCACCTGCAATCGTCATGATATAGGCCACATAACCAATTCCTTGCTCCCCGTAGATAGTGCGTGCCATCTGACTAATAGCTGTCTCTTCATGGGATGGAACGGCCCTAATCGCGTTCGCAAGGATGGTAATGCTCAGGAACAGCGTGATCAAAAGAAGACTCATTACGACGAGTGTATTCGCTGCATTTTTGGCTCTCGGCTGACGGAATAACTGCGTGTCATTCGAAATTGCCTCGATGCCTGTCAGTGCCGCGCACCCAGACGAAAAAGCCCGAAGAAGAAGGAGCAAAGTCACAGGGGTTAGAACATCATGCTGAATCGCTTCGACATTGTGAACTGTATCTAAGGTGCCTGTCGCTAGTTTGAAAAACCCTAGCCCAAACATGATAAAGATGGTAATGAGAAAAAAGTAAGTGGGCATAGCAAAGAGACGGGCACTTTCCTTCACACCACGCAAATTGAGGAAAGCCATAAACACGATAACAAGAATCGTTATCTCAACCCGATAGGTAACAAGTTTTGGGAAAACACTGATTACATTTGCCACCCCGGCGCTGATGCTCACGGCGACAGTCAAAATGTAATCGGTTAGAAGTGCTGCCCCCGTAATCTGAGCAAACTCTTCACCTAAATTTTCTTTGGCGACGCGGTAGCCGCCCCCCCCGGCGGGGTTTGAGAAAATCGTCTGGCGATAGGAAATCGTCACAATCACGATCAGCGTAGCAATAGCTATAGCAATCGGAATGGAGATGGCGTTACCCCGAAAGCCAAGCAAGACAAATGAGCCAATCGCCGCAGTATTCAGAATGATTAGGATTTCCTCGGTGGCATAGGCGACTGACGATAACGCATCACTCGCCAGCACCGCTAACGCAATAAAATTGGGCGCGGTCTGGTGCTGAATCGCATCGGTTTCTAATCTTTGACCTAATAAGACTTTCCCGACACGCTCACGGACATTATAGAAATTCATCATTTGTGATCCCTTTGGGGTGTTTAATGTGAAAGATCACTCAATTTTGAATCTTCGAGCGCCTCTTGATTCAAAGTTGCTTCATGCCGCTGTACCCAGCGCAAGATTGCTCTGTAATAGAGCAGAATTAAGCCAACTTCCAGAATTTTTGCCGTGTTGCTGTTGTTGGTTAAGGACGGGATGGCGAATAGGACGATAATGGAAATGGCCGTCAGTACATAAACCTGCCACCAAGGAGAGGCTTGATGGGATTTCTGCTTGATGGAGGACTGTTTCTTGTTTTTTCGTCGTGAAATCGAGCTTAGTGCCTCATAGAGATCTTCATAAATAGCCATAAGTGGCTCCTTACATCATGCAACAGGCTAACCCGCGCATGTATCTAAATCAGAATTTACTGCTTGTTAGTGTAGAAAATTTGGGGTCAAAAAGGTGGCAAGAATCAGATGATAAGCATCAAGAAAGCATCAAGGCTTTTCTGAAGGCTTTGGTTTGCGCTACTATGGAGACAAGTGGCGATAAGGTTGAGTCTCAGATGCGAAAAGTAGTCTGTCGAGGAAAATTAGCATGGACAAGCAGGGTGGTCATGTTTTGATCGTCGATGATGAGCGTGCTATCCGACGCTTCCTGCGTACATCACTATCGGCACAGGGTTACCATATTACGGAGGCAGCCACCGGGGAGGAAGCACTCACAACTACTATCCAGAGCACACCTGATCTCATCATCCTTGATCTGGGATTGCCGGGGATGGATGGGGTGGAAGTCACGCGCCATCTACGGGAATGGACACAGGTTCCCATCATTATTCTCTCTGTAATTCAGGATGAAGAAAACAAAATTCGGGCACTTGATGCAGGCGCAGATGATTACCTGACCAAACCTTTTGGAATTGGTGAACTGATGGCAAGAATGCGTGCTGCAATGCGCCATGTTATTACGGTATCCGATCCTATTTTTAAGAGTGGTGGCCTCGAAGTCGATGTGGTTAGCCGAATTGTAAAGGTAACGGGGGAAGAAATTCAGCTTACGCCAACTGAGTATGATTTACTCCGGGTGCTGGTCAAGTACGCTGGCAAAGTCTTAACTCATAGCCAGCTTCTGCGGGAAGTTCGTGGCATAGATTACCAAGATGACAGCCATCTTCTGCGGGTTCATATGAGCAACTTGCGCCGTAAAATTGAGCCTGACCCAAACCAACCGCACTACATCATGACGGAACCGGGGGTTGGTTATCGTCTGCTGCTGGACGACTGATCTTGATATTTTCTTGATACGTTTCCCGATATTCTTGACACTTTCTTAAACTCCTCTTCGATACACTACAACGGGCTGTGTTAAGCAGCTTTTGTTATGTATTTGAGGAGACATTATGGCTATCAATGTCGGACGGATACTTATTGGTAAACCACTGGAAACCAAGGAACTACCGCATCAAGCGATCAATCGCCCAATTGGGCTGGCAGTTTTTGCTTCAGATGCGCTGTCCTCCAGCGCTTATGCTACCGAAGAAATTTTGATCATCCTCGCGTTGGCGGGTAGTGGGGCAGCGATTTTTGCCCACTCAATTCCGATTGCCATTGCGATTTCGATTTTACTGGCAATTGTCACGCTTTCTTATCGCCAGACGATTTATGCCTATCCAAATGGGGGTGGAGCCTATATCGTGGCACGTGACAATCTGGGTGAAGCCCCGGCTCAGGTTGCAGGTGCAGCACTGCTCACTGACTATATTCTGACCGTTGCAGTAAGTATTTCGGCGGGTGTAGCTCAAATCACCTCAGCTTTCCCTGAATTACTGCAATATCGCGTCCATATCGCGGTTGGAGTCATCATTATGATGACCATTGTGAATTTGCGTGGGGTCAAAGAGAGCGGTCGTATCTTTGCGGCGCCAACCTACTTCTTTCTGGCGATAATGTTTCTAACCCTTAGTGTTGGTGCATATCGCTATCTGACAGGAACACTCCCCGAGATTGACCCCTCAACGGTAAATCCAGTACATTTTGGGACCACCGGAGTTTTGACCCTGTTCCTTTTGCTGCGGGCTTTTTCTAGTGGATGTACTGCCCTGACCGGAATCGAAGCAATTTCCAATGGCATCACGGCTTTTAAGCAGCCACGCAGTCACAATGCTGCTGTTACACTGATCTGGATGAGCAGTATTCTGATCATCCTTTTTGTTGGCATTACGCTGCTGGCCCATCAGATTGCTGCAATTCCGAGCGAAGAAGAGACGATCATCTCCCAGATTGGACGGGCAGTATATAGCGATAACAGTATTCTTCACCTGCTCACACTAGCAGGCACGGCGCTCATTCTGTTGATGGCAGCCAATACCAGTTACGCAGACTTCCCCCGGTTGGCAGCACTTCATGCTGGGGACGGGTTTCTACCGCGTCAGCTTACCTTTCGGGGCAGTCGATTAGTTTTTTCGTGGGGAATTATGACGTTAGCGGCTTGTGCCTCGCTGCTGGTCGTTGTGTTTAAAGCCCGTACCACTGCGCTCATTCCTCTATATGCGGTTGGTGTGTTCCTAAGTTTCACTATCTCGCAGGCCGGGATGGTGGTAAGAATGCGAAAAATCAGCAAACTGAAGCCGGGCGAAGTGGTTAAGGGCATGGAAACTGAACTGACTCATGATCCGCAATGGCGGCGCAAAATGTTCATCAGCGCCTTAGGCTCGGTCTGCACAGGCGTGGTGATGGTAGTCTTTGCGGTCACAAAGTTTATGCACGGCGCATGGTTTATCGTGATGCTCGTTCCAATCTTGGTGATCATTTTCTTCCGCATTCATCATCACTATAAGCGTGTTGCGGCTGAGTTGAGTGCAGAGAATGCCCAACCGCTGATACAACGTTCTATCCAGAGCGTTATCTTGGTGGATAATGTTCACGCTGAGACAATTCGATTGGTCAACTTCGCGCGATCAATGGGACATCCTTGGCACGCCGTTCATGTTGCCACGAATCCTGAGCGCGTAGACGAGATTCTCATGAAATGGCAGGAGCGCATTGGTGAAGGCGAACTCAGGCTCATTGATTCACCCTATCGCCTACTGGCTGAACCTGTCCAAGAATATATCGAAGGATTACTGAAGGAGTATCCTGATACGTTTATCCACGTAATTATGGGACATCTGCAAATGGAAACTTTCTGGGAGCAAATTCTCCATCAGAATAGCGCCCTAATCTTCAATTTAGCGCTCAGTCGGTTGGATCGCGTTATTGTAACTCAGGTTCCCTATCAGATTCATCATCATGAGGATGTACCCGCAGCAACAGCCTAGAGTCTGCAACAACACTTGCATACGCCAAGATTGAGTAAGGGAAACCGCAGCGAATGGGTTGAATGATCGGCTTCTGCCTAAGCCGATCATCTGAATCTTGGACCAAACGCGGATTCTGAGCCACCGTAATATCCCGACATATTCGCTGTGCTCACCCCACATGATCCTCATGTCCCTACCCTTTAACCCAGTTGGGTCCACTTGTCCACCCACAGGCTTTGGGCTATCTCAGTCCCAACGACTTTCAACAGCAGTTTATGAGACAAATTTGTACTCCATCAAATTAGGGTATTGCCACTCTCCTCTCCCTCTTGGATGCTCATTGGGAGACCCTATGCGCTTGCTTACTCCATCAATGAATGGTGCCCCCGCACTGGATGCTATCTCCGTGAGGTTGCCGCACCCCTCTATCGTATTCGCGCTGCCCCCGCCCGTTTATGGTTGAGTCATCCCCCTCCTTTCCGCTTTGATTCGAATTTTTCGGGATGACTCACGTTTGTCGGGAGGCCAAAATAGTCCTACATGTGCACCCATGTTCACCTAAGGTCATATAGGATCGGCGGATCGTTCGTGGTGTCTGTGATTTCAATCCGTCTCATCGGGCAGGTAAACATAGGTCATGCTCTCGACAGAGGCATGATAGTCAAATGTGCCGTGTAGATGACCCTCAGCCAACACTCCAGCCGAGTCCCAATAGGCCAAATAATGCTGCATTTCGACTGTGATTCGGTCTGGGCGATGCCATAATGCAACCACATCAGCGATTTCTACCCCTTTGCAGCTAAAACGCATACTGGTAATTATGCCGTTTTCGGCATGTACCGAGATGGTTCGGATTGGTCCTTTGAGAAGGTGAATCTGGGTAGTGAAGTTGCTCTGATTGTGATAACCCATCTGCGGTGAGAGATCAGAACAGGGGCCGAGGTTATCAATGCACGGGCCAAGTTCACTCACAGGCTGACCCAGAAGACCCTGATAAGGGGTAAAGATGCTGGGTTGCGGTGGGTGGATGTAGGTTAGAGCATTGATAGGAAGGGCGAGCGATGGATATAAAACAGCATAACAACTGGTTATGAAGATGATCCATCGCCAGATAGCAGGTGCGACATACGTACCTATAGGGCGACGAAGGGTTCCTAAAGGCAACATGGCATTCCTCCATATATCCGATATAACAACGTAGGGCAATTAGGGTCAGTATTTTATTTTGTAATATATTCTAAACATATATAGGTGAGATTTTTATATATCTCTCACTTCCCATTCGGTTTAGCAATAAAGTAAATTTGGCAATAAAATAAGTCTTACAAAATGGTGTCAGTCATTACTCAGATGACACTCTTTATGAGTCAGGCATTCAAATGCCATAAATTCTGATCGCAGAAGAGCAGTTACGATGCCGCTCCTACTGCCTAGTGTGTATGATAGGTGTATTGCCGCTCTACAACCGCTTCTAAATCGTTCCAAAAACGTGCTATTGTGGTCAGAGGAGATGAGCGATGAAATGTGTACTGGAGATTCGGACGTTTGGCGGGCTGGTTTTCACCTGCAATGGGGAACCGCTGACCCCAGCTCTTTCACGCAAGGCTAGGGCACTGCTGGTGTATCTGGCCTGCGAGGCCCGCCCCTGTACACGTGAATTTCTGGCCGAGTTACTGTGGCCAGAGCGTTCGCAGACACAGTCACTGAGCAACCTACGCAAGCTGTTAATGGAAATTCGGCAGCTCGCTACGCCATGGGTCCACGCCACCCGTGAGAGCATCATGATTACACCCGATACTTGCTGGGTGGATGTTGCAGAGTTGGAAATGCGCCTAGCGCAAGGAGAGAGACCTAGAACAGACGGCCATCTTTCTAATCCGGCTAGCGACCGCTTAGAAACAGCACTCGCTCTGTATAAAGGGGATTTTCTGGAAGGGTTCTATTCTAATAGCGAAGATTTTGATGCTTGGGTAAACCTAGAACGCGAGCGGCTCCGTTTCAGTGTGACCCAAGTGCTCGATTGGCTGACCGAGGTATATATTCACCAAGACAATACACGTGCAGGGCTGACCTGTATCGCACGGTTGGCTCAGATAGATTCCCTGCGCGAGAAAACCTATCAACAAGCTATGCGGTTGTATGCCCAAGCCGGGCAGCGCGAGGCAGCCTTACGCCAGTTCGAGACCTGCCAAGAACTCCTACAACAGGAATTGGGTATCACTCCCAGCCCAGAAACGGTTGACCTATATGAAAACATCCGCGCTGGGCGCTTCAGCAATCTCCGTCCGCAAGGCTATATGGCTCAAGCGCGACCCAACCACAACCTTCCCACTCAGGCCACAACCTTCATCGGGCGACAGAAGGAAGTCCAAGAACTGCTGGAACGCCTTGAAGATCCCGAATGTCGCCTGCTCACGATTGGCGGGCCGGGCGGTATCGGCAAAACACGATTGGCACTCGAAGTCGCCCAACGGGTCACATCTCGTTATGTGGATGGTATTTGTTTTGTGCCCTTAGCCGCAATCCGCAACAATGAGGCGATGGTCTCCGCGATCCTAGCCTCGCTTGCCATCCGTATACCAGAAAATGACAAAGACCTCAGCGCCTTTTTGCTTCATCACTTAGCCTCTAAAGCAATGTTGCTGGTTTTGGATAATATGGAGCACCTGCTCGATGACCTCGATTTGGTGCAGGCCATCTTAGCGACTGCCCCTCATATTAAACTACTCGTGACCTCGCGCCAGCCACTCGCTATCCGTTGGGAATGGTATTTTGCACTTCAAGGGATGCAGGTTCCAGTAGGTATATCCAGCGATCAGCCGGAAACCTACAGTAGCATCCAGCTTTTTGTCGAGCGGGCACGGCGTGTCCGGAATTCATTTATGCTGGCGGATGATTCGGCAGGGGTAATTCGTATCTGCGAGTTGGTCGAAGGTATGCCACTAGGCATCGAGTTGGCAGCAACTTGGGTGCGCCTGATGTCGTGCCAAGAAATCGCTGAGCAGATCATAGAATTGGAAACCCCATATCAGCAGGTCGAAGCACGCCATAAGAGCCTTCAAGCCCTGTTCGAGAATACTTGGTTACAGCTTTCTAGTCGCGAACAGCGCCTACTGATGCAGCTATCCGTATTTCGTGGCGGGTTTACTGTCACATCAGCGACTGACGTGGTAGGCAGCACCCTTCCCGACCTAGCGCTATTGGTACATAAGTCACTGATTAGCGTTAACTATCACACCAACCGCTACGAGTTTCACCAACTGCTCAAGGAATTCATGCGCGAAAAACTGAGTGCTCTTCCTAACGATGAACAGCAAGCGTTGGACAGCCATAGCAGGTATTTCATCGAGTTTTTGCAAGGGCGAGAAAACGATTTGCGCGGTGGTCAACCACAGGTTGCGATCGAGGCGATCCAGATGGAGATAGACAATGTACGTGCCGCATGGCAACATGCCGTTGAGAACCAGCATTTTGATTGGATTGAACGGGGTTGTGTCGCCCTTAATTCATTCTATGCGCTTAAGGTGCTCCATCATGAAGCACTGACTGTTTTCCGGCACGCACTGGACGCCTTGCACGCCGAATCCCAACCGACCAATAGAGACCGGGTGGAGCTAGCATTGCAGACGTGCTTGATCGCTCCATTGACGGCAGTCTACGGCTGGGAAAACCACATCCTCTGGCCGGTGGCCGAACGCATCCGCGAATTGGCCGAATGCATGGGCGATAATCAGCAACTTCTTGCCAGTCTGATCTTGTTGGTCAACCTTTATGCCAATGAGGAATGGGAAAAAGCGGTGGAGGTTGGACAAGAGGCTGTCAAGTTCAGCCAACAACTGGGAAAACAGTCGGAAATGGCGGCTCATGTTCTTAACGAAATTCCTCTGATATTCACAGGTCGCTTGTGGCAGGCTCTTGAACACTCAAAAGCTGCCCAAGCTTTGTTTGATCCTGACGATTGCCTTTGGGCTACCATTACCTATGGCATGGATCCTCTCGTCATCTCCTTGGCTCACGAAGGGATCACGCTCACACTGCTGGGCTATGCTGACCAAGGTTTGTATGCAGTCACCAAGGCCCAAGCACGCGCTGAAGCTCTGGGGCAACCGTTTTCTACTGCATTTGCTATCGGATTTACCGCCTCCTGCTACATGTGCACCCGTACTGCTGCCTCTATCATCTCCACCGCGCAGCGACTAGCCGATCTGGGAGCAGAGCATGGTTTCAAGCATTGGCTGGTTTTTGCTCCCTGCTTTCAGGCTGTTGGCCTAATTCTTCAAGGAGATTACGAGGAAGGAATCGCGCTGCTAGGACCCTCGATTCAACAAGAGCAGGCCATTGGCTTAACGCACAATTTGCCTGTGTGGTACGCCTATCTGGGTTATGCCTATGCTCAAATCGGCAGATTGGAACAGGGTTTCATCGAACTCAATCACGGTATCACCGAAATGAACCGCGTTGGCGAACGTTATCATGAATCGTGTATCTACCGCTTGAGAGGAGAGATGCTACTTCTTGGAAATGACGCTCAGGCGGCGGCGGCTAGCTTCGAGCAAGCCATCATTGTGGCTCAGCAGCAGCATTCGAAGTTCTACGAGCTTCAGGCAACGCTGAGTTTGTACGACCTTTTGCGGCGTGATGACCGGAGGAATGAAGCTTTCACTCGGTTACGGGCAATCTACGACTGGTTTACCGAAGGGTTAGCCTGCCCCGATTTGATCCAAGCGAGGGCATTGTTGCAGGATAATCATCGGGTTACTAACTAGTCGAAAGATTCCTGATAAATGTCAATACCCGTCACCTCATCTAATCGACAAAGATTTGGCAAAAAAACTTACTGAATTGTTTTCTATGTTCGTGAACGCTTGAAAATCAAGTCTGTGGCGGCAATAATTTGGTGGTCGAGCTTCACGACGAAACAGGCCTGAGTACCGCTGCGATTGGCGCACAGGTCACACTCGCCACATCCATAGATCGTTTTGTGCAAGAAGTATGGGTCACCAGCGGCTATCTTTCTGGTAATCCCACTCGCCTCCATTTTGGGCTTCCCTCCCACATTGAACACCTCGAAATCCGCTGGATAGATGGCGAGGACACGCGGCTAGATAACGTGGAAGCCAACCAATTAATTCAAGTGTATCGGCGCTTGGCGGCTATAGATATACCCTCGCATCACATTTAATAGAGTGTCTTCGTAATCTGGGTCTCTAGGGCATTGGGTCATCTCATGGGCTGCTTTTCGCAAATCTTGCCCTAGGCCAATGTCATTACTCAAAATATCGGCGGGTTTTACCAGCAGTAGTTCAGCTTTTTCCTTTCGTCGGTCACTTTGTTTAACGAACAAACGCATCGCCAAATATAAAAGGGTGGCCTCTTCCGGGTCAGGCTCGAAATGGCGAATAATGACAGATGGGAGCGCAAACCACCATTGGCCTTCTTTATCTATTTTCCCCTTCATCGTCAATTCAAAGAGATAGTTATTTATAGAACGACGGTCAATATTGATTTCATCGGCAATTTCGCGCTCACTAATCCCATCTGGGTGACTTTGAATTAACCGATAGACTCGTTCTTGGCGATCCGATTTTTTCTCTTCCGGAATTCTGGGCATGGCCTAAAAACCTTTCTTGTCAAAATAACCCGCTTAATTAGATGGTTAAAATCTTGTTCTAATTTATTGTAAAGTCTGGTTGGAAATTATTTTTCCAAACCATGAGATGAAGCCCTAACGGGCTTTTTCGGGTGAAAGTTTTACGTGGCGTTTCACCAAGTTGCCAATCTTGGCGGGCAAGACTGCCAAGATTGGAGGGGGCCTAGAAGATTATGCGAGTAAGCTCCTTGGTAGAACAAATAAAACAACACCGAGGAGCTTTTTATGAACCACCAAAACCTGCTCAGTCTACCCAAACCCTTTGCAAAGCGTAACACTTCACTCAACATTCGTTTGACCACTGAGGAAAAACAATGGATTGAAGGGTTAGCTGCTGATTTGAATGTGGCTCCGTCAACCCTTGCACGCCATGTTGTCATGCAAGCGGTGCGCTTCCATCTGACTCGCAAGTCACAGGATGGGAGTCAAGGATGAACCACCAAGCAACCCCGCAAACCCAAGAAGATGGCTCGGAACTCCTCATCGAGGCCTCGCCCTTTCTGGATGTGCTTACCCGTATCATTGCTCGCCTGTTTGGTCAGGGTCCCTCCACAGAGGATAATGAACCGACCTATCCATCGGAAAATTTGAAATATGAGGAGGAGTCCTGATGCGTGCAGCGATTTACACCCGAGTTTCGACGGAAGAGCAGACAGAAGGTTGGAGTTTGGATGCTCAGCAGGACGAATGTGTTGGCTTGCTCCAACGAAGAGGATGGCAATACATGGAACCCGCCTATCTGGAGCCGGGTCGTTCCGCCAAAACCGATCTGCGACCTGTTTTCCAGCGCATGATGCGCGACGCTGAACTCAAACGCTTTGATGTCATTGTGGTGCACAAATTGGATCGGTTCAGTCGAAGCCTTACCGATGTGGTCAGAAATGTGGCGCGTCTGAAAGAAGCGAAGGTTGGTCTCGTTTCCGTCGCGGAGCCTTGGTTGGATACGACTACACCACAGGGGGAGTTCATGTTGTACCTCTTTGCGCTCTTGGCTCAATGGAACAACCAAAATCGTGCACGTGAGAGCGCCAAAGGCAAAGCGGCTCGCGCACGGGCTGGTTATTGGAATGGCAGTCTGTCCTTTGGTTATATCAGCATCAAACAACTGAGAAACCAAATCTGGAAACTGGGTGAGCAATTTGAGGCTGGCCTGTTATCTCAACCTTTGTATTCTGAGCAGGTCGAAAAGCTGGAACACTATCTGGATCAGTGGTCTGATCGTACCTATACGGATGCCGTGCCGCATCCGCAAAATGCTGAGGGGGTACGCTTGGCATTTAGTCTTTATGCCCGCGGCAACATTTCCGATCATGGCATTGCGATTGCCCTCAACGAGGCGGGCTATCGTACCACCGGGAATTGGGGAGAACGGTTATTCGAAGGCGATACTGTGCGACCGATGCTCAAAAACCCCTTCTATCTGGGCAAAGTACAGTCCCAAGGCGAGTGGATTGATGGGCGTCACCCGGCTCTTATTCCGGAAAGCCTATTTGAGCAGTGCCAAGCGATTCGCGCCCAGCGGCGTGGGCGAACCGTCCGTGCTAAATCAACGAAGCGTGTCTATCCCCTTTCGGGTCTCGTGGTGTGTGCGCGGTGTCAAAAACCCATGCGCGGTCAGCCGAATTGGCAAGATCGTCGTTACTATCGCGATCCACGACGCTCCAGCCACACCTGCACACAATCACAAATCCAAGCGGAGAAAGCCGAACAAGCCGTGATTCAATATTTATCAGCGATTCGCTTGCCACAAGATTGGCGTGAGCGCATTCTCTCACAAGGGCTAACTTCAGAAGAACGAAACGCATTAGAAGCTAAACGACAGCGGCTTGAAAATCAGTTGGAACGCTCGAAGAAACTCTATTTGATGGGGGATATGGGTGAAGTGGAGTACCTACAAGCCCGGACTGACCTCACGGCCAAGTTAGCGGCTATCCGGCCAGTGGAAGACCCGGATCTCGAATCAGCAGCCTTGATGCTGGAAAACATAGGTCAACTCCTTGCACAAGCCACCCCCAACGAGATTGAAGATATTTTTCATGCGCTGCTCACAACGGTATACCTCGATAGTGGAAAACATGGCCCTGTCGTGGCGATAGAGCCAAAGCCATTTTTGAAGGTACTGATGGATGTTTCTCAATTGCCTGAATGTCCTGATCCTAATGATCCAACCAGTGGCCCGGATGGAAGAGGCCACTTTTTTCGTTCCCAAGACTCTTTTGAAAGAAGCCCGATGGTTACTGAGCCAAAAAGTGATACAATAGGTTTTGACGTGGGTATTGAGGTAGAAATGATGGCTGAATCCAACGGTGAACCCGTCGCTTCTGCACGTGTAACAACGGAGAATCCACCGTGTCCAAGCTGAGTCGGTGGATTTTGTGTTTTCTAGCCCCGTTGTAATGTGGTAATTGGGTCTCAGTGACATTGCTACCACATCCCCATCTTTCACCCACACTCTTGCCACAATCAGATTAATCAAATCTTGCTGCACTTTTCGGTCGCCTTTGGTTGCGTTCCAGTGAGCCTCGAAATTCTCTAAAACATCTGCGGCAATTCGTAGCCCATCTTCGGGAATTGGGGTTGACTTTTCCAATTCCTGTTGCAGCTTCACACGCTGCTCAAGGTACTCATCTTTTTCCGTGATAACGCCGTTATCCCAACGAAAGTTCATCCGCTCTATCACTTGTTTGATTTCAGAAAGGCGCTCATTGAGGTTCTTTTCCCCTAATAACCAATAGTGCGCCTTATTAAGAGAGCGCGGCAATACTCAACTTAAAAGGATTGGCTTCAAGATGAAGCTGATAGATAAGAGCTAAACAGGTATTAAACATTGCAACCATGTAAGCCAATCGAGCTTCCAAGTGGGAGGGTACGACGTAACATTTTCTTGACATGACAGGCCACCGTCAGCATCGAGAAAACAGTTTCAATGGTCATGCGCGGTCATTCCAAATGCCTTTGGGACATAGTTTGAGATTGATCGGAAGTCCATTGGCACAACGAAAGCCTAAATCAACCAAGACAGGAGCTTCGTCTTGATGGGCTTCAATCAGGGGATGATAGTTAGCTGTCGGTCACATTTTCATGATCCCTTCAACTCGCACCACTGGTTAATTACTGGCTTCAGCAGATGTTTCTTGGCTAGGTCAATTCCGGCTTTTTCTGGTTGGCAATAGCCAATTCGGCTTCATCCATACTATCTAAAGTATGCTGACGACGATTATATTGGTCATGTAACTCATCTACCCAAGTGCCAGACCATAGTTTAGTGAGTGCGTCGCGGTAACCTGCTCGTCCCAACATGTGTGCCGAGACTGGGGCGGTCAACAGGATAAAAATAGCGATAGCGATTAACTTTGTCACAACCGGGCGGTCCGCATAAAAATGAATGGCAACCCCTATTACGATAAACCCGATCCCCATAGTGGATGCTTTGGTGGTCATAGACATCCGCATAAAAAGGTCTGGCATCCGGTACAACCCGAGGCCCGCAATCACAATAAAAACAGCCCCGATCAAAAGACTGATGAAACTGAGGGTATCCCTCAAATTCAGTTCAAGCATTAGTGATTACCCCTTTTGTTGCTCGATATAATGGGCAAAGGCGATAGTTCCCAAGAAACCTGTGAGGGCAACCACCATCGCAACATCTATAAACAATGTGTGCTTAGAGACAATGGCAAAACAAACGATGATCGCAATTCCAATAGTCGTTATCAAATCTACCGCCACCACCCGATCTGCAATGGTAGGGCCTTTCAGCACCCGATAAGAAGCAAAGAGCAAAGCTAAGCTCAACAATGGCAAAATGACGTACAATACCCACGCTGCTAAGGTCATTGGAATAATTCCTGAACCCGTTTTTCAAATCCATTTTTGATTGATGCGCGGAAGGAATCCACATCTGTCACATACATACTGTGGACATACAAGGTTTTTTTGTCATCAGAAACATCGAGCGAGAGTGTTCCGGGGGTAAGGGTAATCAAGTTAGCAAGGATGGTAATTTCTAGGTCGCTTTTTAGATCCAAAGGAATGCCCACTATACCCGGTTTCATGGAAAATTTGGGCGTTAGCACCTCATGGGCCACACGTAGGTTAGAGAGCAGCAGTTCCCAAAAAAAGTAGAGAAAGAAATAAACGACTTGGAAGACCTTTTTGTGATAACTGCCGTTAGGAAAAAGCGCCCCCTGAAAGATAAATATCAAGATATAGCCACCTGCCAAACCTATCCCAAAATTGACCGACGTAAACTCGCCTGTTAAGGCCGTCCAAATTAAACCCAAAAAGAGATTTAATAAGAGTGGTCGCATGGCATTCATCCTTTCAGCACTGCTTGGATATAGTCGCTAGGATTCATCAATTGGCTGGCTGTCCTTTGTGTCAAAGCCACTACGGGCTCGGCTAGGATGCCCATAAGTACGGTGAGCAAGGATAAGATCATAATCGGCAACAGCAAAGTGATTCCAACTTGCCGTAATCCCTGTGCTGGCCTATCGGTTTGAGGGGAGTCTTTTAAGAAGGCTTCTGACCATAATTTGAGCATTGAATAGGTAGTCCAAATGCTCACAAACAAAGAAACCCCTACCAACAGGTACTGCTCAATCTCTAACCCTGCGCGGACTAGCAACAGCTTGCCCCAAAAACCAGATAGCGGGGGAATACCTGCCAGCGAGAAAGCGGGGATCAGGAACAGCACCCCTAATATGGGATAGCTTTTATAGAGGCCCCCCATTTTTTTTAGCTCATAGGAGCCTAACAAATGCTGTGCCACACCACTAATGAGGAACAAATTGGTTTTGGCAAGGATATTGTGCAGCAAGAAGTAAATTGTACCGGCCAATGCCAAGGGAGTGAACAACGCCAAACCCATCAGCATATAACCAATCTGACTGACGATATGGAAGGATAACACCCGCCTAAATTCATATTCGGAGGCCGCGCCAAAGACCCCCACCAACATCGTCAAAGCTGCCGAGGCGAGCATAACCTCGCGTAGCCCATCCATCTCTTGGACAAAAATAAGCGTGAAGACCCGCACCAAAGCATAGACCCCTACTTTAGTGAGCAGGGCAGCAAAGATCGCAGTGACGGCAATAGGAGGGGTATCGTAGGAGGCCGGCAACCAAAAGAACAACGGAAAGATAGCCGCTTTAATGCCAAAAGCCACCAAAAACATGATGGCTAAAATCGTCACAATGCCGGGTTGCTGCACTTGTTGGATCTGGAGGGCAAGGTCTGCCATATTGAGTGTGCCTGTCACACTATAGACAATCCCCAAGGCAGCTAAAAAGATACTTGAGGAAATCAAGTTCATCACGACATATTGGATTGCCCCGGCTAGTTGTCTGCGCTCGCCGCCCAATGCCATCAAGACAAAAGAGCTTATCAGCAGCACCTCAAACCAGACGTACAAATTAAATAAGTCGCCCGTGATAAATGCCCCACTGACGCCCATCAATAGGGTGCAAAACAACGGGTAATAACCAAAACGTTGCCGTTCAAAATCAATGCTGCCGAGCGAATAAACCACCACCAGCAAGCCCATCAAACCAGTGATACTCACCATAATGGCGCTGAATAAATCCACGACCACAGTAATCCCAAAAGGTGCTGCCCAACTACCAATTTGGATTGCCTGTATACCCTCCCGATTCACGGTATGGAGCAGCATAAGTCCCACCACCAATAGGCTAGCCGTCCCCGTCACACTCAACCAACGCTGCAAAACAACATGCCCCCATGCAAATAAACACAAGATGGCAGTGATAAACGGCACTAAAATAGGTAACACCAATAGAGTATTCATTAATGCGCTACCGTGATGGTATCAAAGTCATCGGTTTTGACAGTCTGATAAGCTCGCTTGAGAAGGACAATGGCAAAGGCTTGTACCCCAAAGCCAATCACAATCGCGGTCAAAATTAGGGCTTGGGGGAGAGGGTCGCTATAGGGTGGCAACAAGACTTTTTCTCCCTCAGCCATAATAGGAGGCGCAGCATGGGTCAATCTGCCAACGGTGAAGATAAACAGATTGGTCGCATGTCCCAACAGGACTAGCCCTAAAATGAGCTTGACCAAGCTGCGTCGCAAGATCATGTAAACCCCCGTCGCATACAACACCCCAATGACTATAGCTAACAAAACTTCCATCAAGCAGTCTCCTCTTGTTCCGCTAAGTTAAAGATAATCAGCAGCATAACCCCTAGCACGACCAAATAGACCCCTACATCAAAAAAGAAGGGGGTTCCCACATGCCCTAAGGCAGGTAAGTTGCGATCGTACCACATGCTGGTCATATAGGTTTTATTGTTTGGGATGCTGAATAGACCGCTGGCAACCGCAAGCGCCAAACCGCTGGCAATGACCAAGATCGGGCGCACCCTTAGGGCTTGCCGTGCTGCTGCCACGTCGTAAGCAATGCCATATAAGGCAAAGGCCGCCGCCGCTACTAAGCCCCCCACAAAACCGCCCCCCGGTTCTTGATGTCCCCGTAGCAGCAAAAAGATGGAAAAGAGCAGTAAAATAGGCACGAGATAACGTATAGCGGTCTGCAAAATCATGGACGGAAAACCTCGGTAAATTTTTCTTTGCAACGGTTTGCCCTCATGCAACCGTAATAAACCAAATACCCCAATAGCGGCAATAGCTAACACTGTGATTTCGCCCATCGTATCGAACCCACGAAAATCAACTAGAATCACATTTACCACATTCCGCCCTTGTGCTTCCACATAGCTGGCTTGGGCAAAATAAGGGGTGAGGCGCGAATTCAACGGGGCAGAAATGACCGCCAGTACAATAACAGTCATCACCAACCCCACACCACCAGCAAAAATAGCATCCCGGATAGTAGTTGATGGACGCTGCTTCCAAGTGCGAAATTTGGGGAGACGATAGAGCACCAAAACAAATAGAATGACACTCAATACTTCAATGGCAAATTGTGTCATGGCAAGATCTGGTGCGCCAAAGAGGACGAAGATAATCGCAACCCCAAACCCTACCACACCCAAGGCGGTGACAGCGGCCAAACGCGACTGGGCTACGGTCACGGCAACAGCCGCTATCATGATGATAAGGGCAAGGACACCTTCATAGAAACGGATTTCACCTATCTTTACGTCAATTCCTAAACGGGCTTGGCTGATCAGCACATAGCCCATCGTAATCACCAAAGTTCCCATAATTACAAGGAGATAGTAGCGCATATGGGTGTGGCGGATGAGCCGACCTTCCCAGTTTGCTACCTTCAAAATACCATTCATCAGGGCATGATAGCCTTTGGCAACCCCTAGCCGCTTTCCTAAATCATAGGGAGCAACCAAAGGACGCAGTTTTTCCAAACCATAATACAAAATGATCCCGCCAGTCAGCGTGATAAGGCTCAACAATAAAGAGAGATTGATGGCATAACCGAGATGCAATTCCCCCACTTCATGCCCATAAACCGCCTCGACACCTTGTTGGAGCAAAGGTAATACTGCGCTGGCAACCATCCCCAAGCCCAAGCTGACTATGCCTAAGACAACTGCCCCAAGCCACATCATCCAAGGGGCTTCATGGGCATGGTGTGGGGTTGCTTTGAGCTCACCCCAAAAGGGTCTGATTGCCACCATCCCTGCGGCGGTGACATTAAAAAGATTGCCAAGCAGAGCCGCGAATGTTAGCAGTCCAGCCCAATCCGCATGTTGTGTGCCTTCATAGATAACCTCTTTGCCAAAAAAACCCAAGAGGGGTGGAATCCCAGCCATAGATAAAGCAGGGAGCGCCGCGCCCAGAGCCGTAATAGGCATGACGGATCGTAGCCCACCTAACCCGCGAATATCCCGCGTGCCGGTTTCATGGTCAATTGCTCCCCCAACCATAAACAATGCTGCTTTATACATGGCATGGACGATAAAAAAAAGGAGGGCGGCTTTAATGGTTTCTTTTGTGCCAATACCTAGCAGGAATGTGATGATCCCCAAGGCACTGACGGTGGTATAGGCTAGAATACGCTTGAGGTCGGTTTGCTGCCATGCCAGATAACCACCCACCAACATGGTGATGCCGCCTATACTAGTAATGAGCCAGTGCCACTCTGCCGTACCACCCAAGATGGGATGAAGTCGCGCCAACAAATAAATTCCTGCTTTGACCATTGTGGCGGAATGGAGAAAGGCTGAGACAGGGGCAGGGGCTTCCATCGCCTCGGGTAGCCAAAAATGAAACGGAAACTGTGCCGATTTGGCAAAAGCGCCGAGGCTAATCAATACCAAGATCGCGATATAGAGATGATGGGCCTGAATCGCATCGGCTTGCCCGAACATATCAGAGATAGTGCTCGTTTGGGTGACAATGCTGAGTAAAATCAGCCCCGCTAACATTGCCAGTCCACCTGAGCCGGTAACGATCAAGGCTGTTTTACCGGCTTCACGTGAGGCCTCTTCAGAATGGTAATAACTAATGAGTAAATAGGAAGCAATGCTGGTCAGCTCCCAAAAAACAAAAAGGAGCAAAATATCGTTCGCCAGCACTAAACCCAGCATAGAGGCCATGAAGAAAGTCAGATAGACATAAAATTTACCTAAGTTGGGGTCGCCCTTCAAATACCCGCCCGCATATAGAAAGACCAGTGTACCAATCCCACTAATGGTCAGGGCAAAGATCAGGCTCAAGCCATCCATACGAAAGCTGAGGTTTACCCCTAAGCTTGGCACCCACTCATAGGTTGCCATCAACACCTTATCTGTCCGCGAAATTTGTCCCAGATAGCTGGCAAAGTAAAGGGTTAGCCCAAAAGGAAGCAGCGATACAACCCACCCTATTTGATTCCCTAGCCAGCGATGGAGTAAGGGGATGAGAGGAATCACTATAAAGCCCAGTAGTATGATTAGTGCCATGCGTTTGGTATCCTGTTAGCTACTCAAGGCGCACATTATAATTGGCAAGGTAGAGGGATACAACGTCATTTGGCCCAAAGGTGGTTGAGATGGAGATGGATCGTGGACTACTACCAAAAATGTGCCACCATCCGTCAGCTAAGATTCATACATTGATGGCAGCTATAGTGCCTATTCCGGCGCGGCGGAATCAGCCAAGCATACAACGGGATCGTGTTGGTGAATCGAAGAGTAGTCGCTGCTCGCCAATTGACATTAACTGCCCCGTACAAATTTCTGTTCCTTTGTACACGATAAGTCTAATTCAAGAGCGCCGCTTGCAGTTTTTGCACAGGGCTTCCAAAGGTATTGCTGTGGCAACATCATAGGCTCGGCAATTCCTTGTGTCGTGCCAATTTGTAATCTCCAGCAACAAATTCACCGTCTATGGAATTCTTGAAGGTGAAGAAGAATCACATCCCTATAACAAATCCCTATAAGCCGCTATCAAAATCATTGATAACTCACGGGAGTATCCTTACTTATCGCTTTCCACTTTTGTCTCCACAATAGAACTAAAGCAATTAATTGTGTACTTGAGGGTGTGCTGACATGGATACCCAGATAGTAGAGTTGGCAAAACATCAGGCTGACGTTTGTAGGATTTTTGGCAGTGCCAGCCGCATCTTGATTATCTGGGCCCTTGCGGAACACGAAATGACGGTTAGTGATCTGGCGGCAGCAATCGGCGCATCCCCACAAAACACATCGCAGCATCTGCGTATTCTAAAAAGTAAAGGGATCGTTACGTCACAGCAGACTGGAAACAGCAAATACTATGCCCTAGATTCCAAACAGATGCGACAAGCCTGTATTTTTTTTTATGCTAGATGTCCGAAGCTACTCTTTTCTAAAACTACCAATGAAATGGAGGTTCATCACATGAGTACCATTGATCTGACTGCAATTCAGGCTGCAAAAGTTGTTGATGCTCGTGGAAGCGCCTGTCCGGGCCCTCTCCTAGAAGCCAAAAAAGGGATTGGGGCTGTCAAAGTCGGGGAGGTATTAGAAATTTGGTCGGGTGATCCGCGTACCAAAGAGGATATTCCCAAATGGTCACAGAAAATTGGGCATGAATTCCTCGGAGTTCTCGTTGCGGACGGCTATGACCGTATCTTCATCAAGCGACTTAAATAAGGGAATGCGATCATGAGCAAGCCGAGCAAGATACTGATCATTGCGACGCTTTCGGGTGGCTATGCTGGCGCGGATTCCGTTGGGCAACTACATACGGATTACGCCGCTAACACTTATATCCTGCCCTGTCTCAGCCCGGCTGTATTCCCGGAAGACTTCTACTTACGGGCCTTTGAACGGGGAATCGACGCCATCATCATCATGTACAGCGGTACGGATTCACCCTACAAAGGGGATACGGAGCGCGTCGCAAAAATCATCAACAATGTTTATCCCCTCATGACCAAAAAAGGTATTGATACCCGTCGGCTCCGATTGACGGCGATCTGCACCGTATGCACCAAACCCTTCCTGAAAGAAGTTCGGCAAATGAATGAAGTGTTGGGCGTTATTGGTCCGATCGAGCGTGAACTTGGGGCACTCCAAGTTGAAGGGAGATCGTGAAGCATGGCTGAAGGAATGACTCAAGTTGATGTGATTGTGGTTGGTGGAGGCATCGCTGGAATGCAGACTGCGCTCGATCTGGCAAATCAAGGCTACCAAGTAGCGTTGGTCGAACAGGAAGCCAGCATCGGCGGCAAGATGATCATGCTAAGCAAGGTCTTTCCAACCCTTGACTGTTGTAGTTGTATCACGACTCCCAAGATGTCGGCGGTTGCTCACCACGAAAACATCCGTCTGATGACCTACAGCGATATCCAATCCATTCATGAGAATGGCGAGGGCTTTGTCGCAGAGATTCTCATGAAACCGCGCTATGTGGATGAAGACACCTGTACGGGATGCCGCCAGTGTGAATATGCCTGCCCGATTGATCTCCCGGCGAAGTTTGATCTGAACTTGGGTGCACACCGAGCGATCCGGGTACCTTTCTCCACTGCCGTGCCTCAAAAAGCGGTACTAGACATTGACAATTGTCTGTTCTGCGGCAAGTGTGAACAGGTATGTCCGGTGAATGCGATTAATTTTGCCCAAAGAGCAGAGTGCTCGAAGATCGAAGCCCGCGCCATCATCCTTGCCACTGGTTTTGAGCTGACTCCAACCGATGCCAAACAGGAATACGGTGCTGGTCAGTTACCCAATGTGGTGAATGCGCTGGTGATGGAAAGACTGCTAGCGCCAACCGGTCCTTATGGTCATGTTCTACGCCCCGGTGATGGAAAAGAACCCTCATCCATTGCCTATGTGCAATGCGCGGGGTCACGGGACAAAACGCTTGGTGTGGAATACTGTTCACGGATTTGCTGCATGTACGCTATCAAACAGGCGATGCTGCTTTCCGGCGCCTTGCCACTGGCAGACATTACCATTTATTACATGGACATCCGCACGTTTGGCAAAGGTTATGAGCAGTTTTACCAGAATGCCAAAGCGATGGGCATTGAATTTATCAAAGGCAAAGTTGCCCGCATCACCGAAGATGAAGATCACAACCCGGTTGTTCGCGTGGAACTCATTGACGAAGGATCACAGGTCGTTGAACGGGCGCATGATCTGGTCGTGTTATCGGTTGGGATGCTGCCTGCATATGATCCACAGCCCAAGTACCGCGTCTCGCTCGACAAGCGTGATGGATTTGTGTATGTGCCTTCGCCCAATCTTTCGCCCTGTCTGACGGATCGCCCCGGGATCTTTGTAACCGGCACAGCAGCCGGGCCGATGGACATTGTAGACAGCATCATGTTGGCAGGCGCTGCCGCTGCCGAAGCCGCTGCCTATCTGCGAGCCTATCCTGATACGCAAGGGATTGACACGGTAAGGGAGGCTGTCCATGCCTAAGAAAGCCAATCATGGGGACGAACCCCGCATTGCTGTCTATATCTGCTACTGCGGCGGCAACATCAGCGATGTCGTGCAGTGCGAACAAGTTGCCAAAGCCTTGAGTCAGCAGCCGAATGTGGTGATCACGCGCACCAATATGTCCATGTGTTCAGATGCTGCACAGGCAATGGTGGAAGAAGACATTCGAAAGCTAAGTGTGAATCGTGTGGTGATTGGAGCCTGCGCTCCCGCACTGCATGAGCAGACTTTCCGAGGGACGGTCAGCCGGGCGGGACTTAATCCCTACTTCTATCATCATGTCGGCTTACGCGAACAGGCTAGCTGGGTGCATCATGATGATTCCAGTGGCGCAACCGAGAAAGCGATTAGACTGATGATGGCTGGGATCGCCAAAGCCCGCCTGCTGGAACCACTGGAACCGATCAAACTCGATGCTAAACAACATGCCTTAATTATCGGTGGCGGGGTAGCGGGGCTGCGCTCGGCTTGGGACATCGCCCGACGGGGTATCAAGGTTTCGCTAATCGAAAAATCGCCGTTTCTTGGTGGGCACATGGCACAGCTTGAGTCGGTTTTTCCAACCGGCGAATCAGCCCGCGCCTTGCTAGGTAAACTGATTGAGAAGGTCGTTTCCCATCCCAATATTACCGTCTACACCAGCGCTGAACTGGTTGGGGTCAAGGGCTACGTGGGCGATTTTCAGGTACAAATTCGCCAGCAGTCACGCGGCATCAGCGATGATATAGCAGAAGCTGCGCTGCAAGCCCCTCTACCGGAAGTTCCGGATGAATTCAACTATGGGCTGACCCAGCGTAAACTCATCTACCGCGCCTATCCCGGCGCCTATCCCGCCGCACCCGCTGTAGATTGGTATAACTGCCCGGACGGACACTTGGAAGTGGAAATCAACGGGCAATTTGTAATCTTGGAGAACGCGCCGAAAACCTTTGATCTCGATGTTGGGGCAATTCTCGTGGCAAGCGGTTTCCGTCCCTCTGAACCTCGTTATGGTGAATACGGCTATGGTGAGCTTCCCGAAGTCATTACCCTTCCCCAGCTAATCCGCCTGTTGGCGCTGCAAAAAAGTGGTGACAAACTCATTTGGAACGGGCATCCGGTTAACAATGTGGCAATGATCCACTGTGTTGGGAGCCGTCAGATTGAAGGCATCCACGAGCCACAGCCAGACGGTCAGGTGAATAATTACTGCTCGCGTGTTTGCTGCACGGCAACGCTCCAAGCCGCCAACGAACTCCACAAACGCTTTCCGCATATCCATATCTTTGATATTTACGAAGATATTCGCACCTATGGTCGCGGGCACGAAGACTACTATATCGAAGCCTCATTCAACAAAGTGCGCTTCTTGCGTTTCCATGTAGATGAAATGCCAACGGTTATCCATGCTTCCAAAGGCGAACAACGGCCTGTGTTGGTACAGGTTAAAGATTATCTTACCAAAGGGCAGGAAATCGAAGTTCCGGTTGATCTGGTCGTGCTGGCAGTCGGGATGATGCCGAATCCTATAGATGACATCATACGGATGCTCAAGGTCTCACCCGGTACGGATCGTTTTCTACTAGAAGTGCATCCCAAATTGCGCCCGGTTGAAACCGCTGTTCCCGGTATTGTGCTGGCAGGAACAGCACAGGGACCCATGAACATCCAAGAAAGCTGTGCGGCTGCCTCTGCCGCTGCGGCAAAAGTCGCCGTCCTACTGGGGCAGGGCAGGGTCGAACTTGAACCTTTCATCGCCCGTGTTGATCCTGATCGCTGTACCGGAAGTGGGCAGTGCGTTGAAGTCTGCTGCTATCAGGATGCCATTACGATGGAAACAGTTTCCAGCAATGGTCACAAAATCCGCCGAGCGGTGGTCACCCCAGCCAACTGTGCAGGCTGCGGAGTCTGCGTGAGTGTTTGCCCGAACCGGGCCATTGACATACAAGGCTGGACACTCGACCAATACGAGGCAATGGTGGATGCCATCGCAGCTGATTTACCAGAAATGGAGGCAATGGCATGAGCGAGAAACATAAAGAACCACGTCGCGCTGAGCTACTCAAGCAGTTACGTGAGGAACACCACGAAACGGTTGAGCGCACCAAAGCCCTGCTCAAAACGCAGAAAGAAATCCGCAGGCAGATTTGCCAAGCGACCCGTGAGGCACCCAAGTCAGTACCCGAAATTGCTGAGGCAACTGGCCTTCCTGCTGGTGACATCCTGTGGTATCTCACGGCGATGAGGAAGTATGGTGATGTGATCGAAACGGGTATGTGCGGTGAATACTACCTGTATCAGCGCGTGGAGGAGGCCAAGAAATGAGCAACCGCGTGAATCCTGACCTTTTGACGCAAATCGAGCAGTATGGCGAAACCAAAATTGAGATGTGTTTCAACTGCGGCAACTGCACGGCTATTTGTCCACTTACCAGTGAAGCACATCCCTTCCCGCGCAATATGATTCGTCTAGCTCAGCTGGGTCTGGAAGATCAATTGCTGGCAAGTAGCGACCCATGGTTATGCTATTACTGCGGCGAATGTACGGAGACCTGCCCGCGTGGCGCCGAACCCGCTGAAGCAATGATGACCCTGCGCCGCTGGTTGACGGCCCGCTACGCACCCACCGAACACAGCGCACGTTTATATACCTCTGAAAAAGCCGTATGGATAAGCATCTTTCGGATTGCGTTGGTCACCCTAGCGGCATTTGTGGTCTTCCATCTGGTGAGCCATGACAGAATTGTCACTGATCGGGTGGAACTGAACACCTTCGCGCCGGTTATGCTGGTGTGGGGGCTCGTGCTATTGCATGGCGCACGGTTGGCTTACCGCATGTTCGCCGGCGTGCGAAATATGTTCCGGCATATGATGAAGGATACCAACATCCCATTCTCAGTTTACGTCGAGGAATTCAAGACGTTTGTCATCCACTTTTTCACGCAGAAACGCTGGCGCGACTGCGGTATGGACAACCATAGCCGCTGGCTAAAACATCTGCTACTAGTGAGTGGTTATCTCACCATGTTGACCCTGATTATCGGGCTGTTGTGGTGGTTCCAGACCGACGAAGTATATCCCATCTACCACCCGCAGCGATGGTTGGGTTACTACGCCACGATCGTCTTGATTTATGGTTCAGTCGATATGCTCATCGGACGTTACCGCAAACGTGAGCAGATTCATCGCTTTTCGCAGCCAACCGACTGGTTCTTCCCTGCTTTCATCTTGGTGGGTTCTATCACGGGTATTCTGGTTCACATATTCCGCTATCTGGAGCTGCCCTATCCCACCTATGGCATGTACGTGTTCCATGTGATGGCAATGATGGCGATGCTAGATACGGAAGTTGGCATCGGTAAGTGGGCGCACCTTGCCTATCGTCCCTTTGCCTTATACCTAGATCGCGTCAAGCAACGTGTGAAAGAAGATCAGGCTGCACTTGGTCTGGCAACAGCAGGTTCTGATTAGCAGTGGGCTGACAGGTATCAAAAGTAAGGTAAGGAGAATCTAAGATGAGTACCAACGGCAACAGCAAGATGGTGGTGGTCTGCAACAGTGATAGCACTGGCGTGATGCCCACCTTTATCATGGGGGCTTCTGGCGTGAGCATCGGGGAAGAAGTATTTCTGTTCTTCTGCCCCGGTGGTGCAAACGTCCTACTGAAAGGCGAACTGGAAAAGTTTCGCGGCAAGAAAGGCCTACCTGATCCAGTTGAACTCTATGACACGATTCGTGAGCAGGGTGGACATATCATTCTGTGTGAACTGGCGCTGGCTAACAAGGATATTGATCGGAATGACCTGCGCGAAGGGGTAGAGATCATGAACGCGCCATCTTTCTTGATGGCGATTGAGGGCGCGGGTGTCACCTTCACGTTCTAGCCATGCTTGATGAAATTAAGGAGATAAACAAATGAGTGAAGTGAGCGATAGCAGCAAGATGGTTGTCTTACTCAACCACGACGATGCCAATAGTGTCATGGCGGCACTCGTTATGGGTGCGGCAGCGGCAGCTACTGGCGAGGAAGTGCTGGTATTTGTCCAACCCGGTGCTGCCAAAGTTCTCGTCAAGGGAGAATTGGAGCGATTCCAAGGATTGAAAGGGCAGCCTAACCCGATTGACTTGTTTGACGCGATCCAGACACTGGATGGTCGTTTCATTCTATGTGAACTAGGGCTGCCCATTTGGGACATCAAGCAAGAGGATTTGCGAGATGGCGTAGAAGTGATGATGGCATCTTCGTTCCTGTTCGAAGCAGAAAATGCAAAGATGACCTTCTCCTACTGAGTCCCCTATCTTCTAGGTTACACGTTCTGAAATAAGGAGATTTGACAATGACTGAACCAATTACCCCCACCATAACACTTGATGAAAGAGGAAAAATTTGTCCCTATCCTGACATGGATACGATGACAACCCTCAAGAAGATGGAAAAAGGAGAAATCCTAGAAGTGCTCTTGGACTATCCGCTGTCGGTAGAACGCATTCCCCGCAGTTTGAAGAAGCAAAAACACAAACTGCTGACAATCGAACACCTTGATGGCCCTAATCACCGCCTATTAATCGAAGCACATGGGCTTGAGTGAACTGCGATAAGGAGAGTTAACGATGGATTTGGACACTATTTACACCGGCTTTTTCGTCGGAATTCTGTTTGGCTTTGCCCTGCAACGTGGACGATTTTGCATGAATTCTGCCTTCCGGGACACCATTCTCCTCCGGGAATTCACGCTGCTCAAAGCTGTAGGAATTGCTTTATTGGTTCAGATGGTCGGGTTTACAGTTCTAGCGATGAGCAGTGTGATCGAACTGAATCCCGCGCCGCTTCTGGGGCTGGCAAATGTGGTCGGTAGTTTCGTGTTTGGTGTAGGAATGGTATTGGCAGGCGGGTGCGCCAGCGGTATCACCTATCGTGTGGGTGAGGGCATGGTTGGGGCGATGACAGCTGTTATGGGGCTGGTAACGGGTATCCTAATGACCTCCTCTGGCACATTGAAAACGGTGATGGACGAACTCTTGAAACGGCAGCCTGAATTTACTGCCGACGTAGATGATTTGGTGGTAAGTAGCAACAAAGCCTTTACACTGGCGAACGTGGTTGGCGTACCACACGAGGTTATGGCTCTGGGCATTGCTGCGGTAGCGGTAGCCATTTGGGGCTTCTTTGCTTGGAGAAATAGAGAAGAAGACACCGATGAGGCAGGATCATACCGGTTGGTAGAGCGTATCTTCAAACGCGGTTGGAATTGGTTTTTCACCGGCATTGCCATTGGATTGATCGGAATGTTGGGTTTCTGGCTCTCCTACGAAGCCGGTCGTCCCGCTGCATTGGGCATTACCGGGGGGTACAAAAACATCTTCAACCGGCAGTTTGGCATCGGCGCAGACCCCGTCATGGATTGGATCGGGATGTTCATCATTGGTACGATCGCGGGATCGTTTGTCGCGGCTTACTTTGCTAAGGAACTTAAGCTGCGTGCGCCTTCACCCAACACCCTTATCCTCACCTTTATTGGCGGTCTTCTGATGGGCTTTGGCGCGGTATGCTCTGGTGGTTGCAATATTGGTCACATCTTGAGCGGCGTGCCACAGCTTTCACTGGGTTCTTTACTCGCCGGGGCTGCCATCGTTCTGGGCGGTTGGGTTACAAGTTATGTAATCTTCGTCCTGCCCCAGAGAGCATCCTGAGTAAAGGTCTGCGAAGGGAGTTGACAGCATGTTGTTCAGAATGACATCCGAAAGGATGCAAGTTTTAGTGGGAGTTTTAGCCATTGTTTGCCTTACCGCGGCAACCCTCATAATCGGTCAACCAACACATGCAGAGCGTGTTACAGCCCTCAATGAAGCCCTCTTGGAAACGAGAAGTGTATATGTTCACCCAGCCGAACTACTCGACCTGCTGCCCAGTGAGGAATTATATGTGAAGCTGCTGGATGTACGCAGTGAAGCAGATTTCGAGCAGTTTCATCTGGCCGGCGCAACCCATATTTCTACTGAAGGAATTGTCAAGACGGTTCTGGATATGTACGCCGCCAAGCACTATGCGGATAAAACGGCATTCGTGTTAATAAGTAATGATGAAACGGCTGCAACTGAGGCGTGGCGTTTGATAGCCGCTGAAGAAAAACTGCATGTGTACATCTTGGCGGGTGGCATCAATGGCTGGGTAGAAACTTTCGCCGATGTGGAATTCAAAACAACCCATAGGGTGGAAGTTTGGCAGAATGATGAACTTGCTTATACATTTGGAGATTTGCAAGGAGACACACACCCTTTGGCAAATCTGAGCCCGGAGGACTTCGATATTCCTTACGAGGCAAAGGTTCATATTGATGCAGGTGCAGACACAAAGACAAACACAGCCCCAGCACCCTCTACAGGCCCATGTGGGTAACTAGCGTTGATGGAATTAGGTCTCGTTGGGTTGTGCAGGACAAAAACGCGGTGCTTTTGGCACGATGGGTCGAGTGCTTGAGCTAAAATGTTGATAGTAGCGTTGTGGTCGCGTCTAAGGATAGACCACAACGGCACTCCACCCAATGATCTCCTAAGGTTAAGTCTTCAAAGGGGACACCACAGTTGGAGCAAGTCTTGGAGTATAGAGGCGGGATTCACGAAGATGATTTGATGACCAGACTGCACGTAAGCTGCTCTTACTGAGGTGTTGGTTTTTGACCATGCTAATAAACATGCCTGCCTGTTTTGATGCAGTAACAGGCACATGGAATCCGCGTTATTCTTCCGCTAATTGCAGGAGATCAGCATTCTCTGGGTGATGCACATATCCCCAAAACGCATCGGTGGCTCGGTGGCTTGTACTCCGACTGTGACGGATCATATAGATTTTGCGATGCAGGTCAAAGCCCATCACCGGAACTTCAACCACGGTGCCGAGTTGTAGTGCCCACTTTGCAGCGAGACGTGAAACAAAAGATACACCAAATCCAGTTTCAACGGTCTTGACAATGGCTTCCGCATTGCCGACTTCTAGAAAAATCTGCATATCTTCCAGTGCAATATCATGATTACCAAGCTCGGCAAGCACGACACGGCGTGTCCCCGAAGTGGATTCCCGGATGATGAATGGGATGTCTAGCAGTTCTGAGGGTTCAATGCTGGAACGTTCTGCCCAAGGATGATTGGCAGGTGCGATCAAAATAATATGATCGTTGAAAAACTCTTGGCATTCACATTCCCCACCACAAGCATCATAACTCACTACCCCCAGATCAGCGTCCTCTACCAGCACATTCGGGATCACATTTTCTTGAGTACAGGCAAGGATAGATACGCTTAGCCCCGGATGATGATGATGAAATCGGGCGGCAAATTGGGGGAGAATATACTTGCCACTGGTGGTACTACACGCGATTCGAATCTGCCCGACAATATTTGTTTCTAGAGAAGCAATGAGGCTCTCGGTGCTGTCGACGTCGTGAAGCAGCTTGCGAGCACGCGGAAGGAGCAATCGCCCCGCCTCAGTGAGCCGAAGACCCGCCCCCGAACGATCAAATAATACGGCTCCTAAATCCTGTTCCAGCATTTTGATATGGTGACTTACTGTTGGCTGGGCCAGATTCAAGTGTCGGGCAGCATCTGAAAAACTTAACGATTCAGCGGCATACAAGAATGTTTGCAGCCGGATCATGTCAATCATGCAGGTCTATCCTTATTTCTGGGATAAGGAAGGTTGCCACACTTTCGGCCACCCTCTTTGCCCCTAAAGTCCTTTTAGAATGCGGCGCAATTCTCTTGCATGACCCGCTTCGTCAGCCGCCATTTCCTCGAGCTTGAATTTCAACTCAATCAACCCTTGCTCATCGGCCATCTTGGCATGTGCCACATACTCTTGAACATCGTGCAGTTCCATCCCTAGATCGGTTTCGAGCATTGCTTTCAAATTCGTTGATTTATCAAAAGGTTTGGGGGTTGTGGTCGGCTCGCCCCCCAGATCAACAATAGCATCCATCAGAAAGACAGCATGACCGAGTTCATCTTGGATTTCCTCCAAAAAAAGCTCACGAAGTTCTACACCATAGAAGCCAACCGTATGAGCAGCTTGATAGGCATAGCGGATAACCGTCCCTAATTCGGCGGCTAGGTCTTGGTTGAGTGCTTGAACCATCTCTTCGTTCGACATCTTTATGTCCCTTCTTGTCTAGATTATGACTTTTAACCAAGCCATTCTTTATAATCTGTCTGTACTCCAACAAGATAAGCGTGTACTGCTGCCTCAGCATCGTCTAACTTCGTTACGATCGTCTGAATTCCCGCTGCTTCTAACCCAAGATATGCCCCACATAGTTGTTCAGGAACAATAACTATGTCGCAATCCCGAATCGTCTCAAGCAGGAATTTTTGTTTTTGCTCGGAGTGGCTATCAGATTTATCTTCACAAACATGGTCTTCTGAGTGTTCATGGGGCGTTGTGTGGTGGCAGGGGTGATGCCCGATTTTGTCACGCAGTTGCTTTTCTACAATGTGGCCTTGTTCTACCATGAAAACAAGACAATATGGCGCACGCCCAACACGAGGGCTGATGTGTTTACCGTCTTCGGTGACGACTGCGATTTTCATGTTTCGTTTCCTTCTTTCATAGTTCTCGTTGGAGGGGTTTTATATCCAGCACAGGGGTATCGTTCAGCGCATCTAGTCCCCGGACGCGCAAAATATTGCCCTCTCTGGTGATGATTTCAACTTCGGTTGCGCCAATCGGATTGGGTCGGCGTGGACTGCGTAGGGCAAAAATACCACGCTTTGGGCGCGATGTGTCGTTACGTGGATGCTGGTACAGTTCGTAGCTATCGCTGAGATGAAAACAAAACAATACCAGAATATGTTGTCCCGCCTCCAATCCATCAAGGCCTAGCTCAAACTCAGGCTTGATAACAATCTGTGACTCAGCCATTTTGATAACATCGGACGGCACGGGCGTGTTAAATTGGTTGCAAATGTAGCCGATAGGCTGGAAGGTGATTTTCTGTAGTGGGTTCGGGTGGCAGGGCTGCCAAGATGGGGGAGCAGTTTTATGGCTTTGATTTTCATTGGGATAGTACGAACCTGCCGCGCCCCAAAAACGCGAACCTCCCCGCTCAATAACTTGAGTACGCCCACTTGCTTCCAACCCAACGAGCGCCTCATCAAGCTTCGCCGGATCCCAAGCTAGAAGTGCCTGTTCCAATTCTTCTTGGCGCATAGGATGGCGGGTAATGATATTGAGGATCGCATTTGTGATATCCTCATCACTGTTTAGGTCGAACGTGCCCTGTACCGGACGAATCACGCGGGCAATGTCGCCCAAAAGAGTCACTGCCAATTGTATAGAAGGCTCGTCTGGCGGTTCCACCCAAGTTTCAACAGGCGGGCGAGTCGGCAGGTTAATATGCACTTCGTCGGGTGCAATTTGACGAAGGATAGCGGCAATATCTTGCAAAGCGGGGCGGCTATCGTTCAGCCCGCGCACCAGCATCACTTCAACCCATAAATTACCCGTGTATTCCTTGCGAAAATCAATCAGGCCTTCCACCAATCGGGCAAGAGTGGTGTCTGGATGTGGACGGTTGATCTTGCGATATAAATCAGCAGTTCCGGCATCCAGAGTTGGCATCACCGCATCTGCCCACAAGAGGGCTTGGCGCACCTCCGGCAGATATAACAATGCGCCATTCGTAATGACGGCAATCGGCAAATCTGTGATGGCTTTGACTTCCTGAATCAGCCAACCCAGTCGGCTGTATAGGGTTGTTTCACCAGAGCCAACAAATGTTACCCAGTCTATTTCACCTCGGCTGTGATTGCCTAGTGTACTTTCCACCTCAGCCAGTATATCTTCAGCGGGAAAATACTCGCGGCGTTCATTGCTGAGAGGAATAGTCCGTCCTAGCTGGCAGTAGACGCAGTTCCAATTACAGGTTTTGAGTGGAATGGGGTCAATGCCAAGCGATTGCCCTAAGCGACGTGAAGGAACTGGGCCAAAAACGTATTTCATGATGGTTTTGCTTCTGATCCTACGATGGATACTTTTACCAGCCGATCGTATTTATCAGGACGTAGATATAAATCGGCTAGTCCTTCAACCCGTTCAATGAACAACACACAATCCAAGTGGTCAATTTTTTCCTCCTGCTTCAACCTGCTATCACAAGATAGCCTTTGACCCCGCTGCTAGTGAGGAATTCGATCAGTCCGACCCCCCTCCCCATCCCCAAGACAGCAAACTCTTGGATTAAGTCCTTCCCGATATTAGGAGAAGGATTTGGGATGGGGCTAATTTCACCAACCGGGTAATCACCCAGTTATCACCTTGACCCTACTGTTGCGTGGTAGAATTCCACGTAATCGTGCCAGTCGCCATTCCAATCTGACAGTCATTGATAATTTCGCTACAGCCTGTGAAGTAGAGCAGATACTCGGTTTCGAGCTTGATTACGGATGGGTAACAGATGCAATGCTCCGCCCAATCCCCCACAACCTGTGAGCAGGTGAGTATCCCCATTTCAGGATTTCGGTATGTTTTCCAATGAATCCCATCCTCGCTTGTGCCATAGAAAATCATCTTTGGACCGGTTGGGGCCGTTACAGTGTTTTTGGGGCAGGCAGCACTAAAGAACATTTCCCAGCCTGTCGGAGTTTTTAGAATATCAATGGCCCATGTCTGAAGATAACTTTCTGTCCCATCGTCATTAATTTCAATGAGTGGATCACTGTCGGCATAGGGTGGTTCTGTAGTCGCGGGGTCGTTGTGTTTTGTCCATACCACACCATCGGGGGAAGTTGCCATGCCGATCAAACGTGGCAAAGGTAACAGATATTCTTCGCCTCCAGAGTAAAACATCACATAACCGTCATCAGTGCGGATGACCGCATGTGGCATAATAAACCCTGCATCCCATTCGCCGGGAGCACCTGCTTCAAGAATCGCTTCGGGATCACTGACCCATGTGCCACTTGGATTGTCAGCAGTTGCCCGCCCAATATGTCTGCCGGTTCCTTCGCAGGGAGTTGAATTGGCTGCAAAATAGAGTACCCATTGATTTCCGTCGAATATCGGAACTCCCCCGGAGATACACATTGCATCATAACCTGTGCCATCTGGTTCTAGGATTGGATTTCCCTCATGGGCAGTCCAGTGGATACCGTCTGTTGAAGTTGCAAGCCCAATCCCCAAAGGAGACTCGGAACGGTCGGATGAACCTGTATAAAACATGTAAAAGCCACCATCATGCTTAATCACTTGGGGGGCAAAGATCGTTCCATTTTCACCGCCCCATTCGTCTGGATCAGTTCGCGCTAAAACTGGATTACCCTGATATGCTGTAAATTGGATAGTCGGTGTCGAAGTGCCCTCCTGAGCAATAGCGGCATTGGAAAAAAGCAGCAGCAGGAGAGTGTAAACTAGGAGTAATTTAAGAGATTGTCCTTTTAACATAAGGCCTCATTCCTTCAGTTCTATCATTTTAGGGTACAACAACGAACTATCAGTGTTGAAGACGAAGCTCCATCTTGTATCTATCACGCAGTCCGTGACCGCTTTATGACCCGGATGATCTCAGCAGGCATTATTGGATTTCAGTCTCACAGCGTCTGTGAACACTATCCAATTCCAATCTTTTTACGCCGTGCTCAGAAGTCTATGCATCATCGGGAAACCCGACATTTTTGATAACCAATTTTTTATTCATGAATACTAGAGTCAACTTTACTGTAGGCCATAACTAGGCGGCATGGTAGTGATGATTGATTGCTGGAACGATGATTTTTGTACCCTTTTAATAGTACATGTACCACTAAAAGAGTACAAAAAATTTGGCAGAACTAGGAGGATACAGTCATGGCAGAATAAACCGAACAGCTCCTAGGGGTAAAATTTAGGAGGTTGTGTAAGCAGAAGGGTTTATCAATGTGAAAGGTAGCAGATCGGCGCGAGTTTCCAAACCTTCCTGTGTTCCATATGTTTGATCGAAGCACACTACATATTCTCAAAACCTCTTCTTCACAACCTCTACACAACTTTCCGGCATCCTTCCTAGACATGAACAAAGAACGTCTAAGGAGTAAACCTCATGTTGAAGAAAATCATTGTCGGACTACTGGTGCTGACTATCATTGGGGCAGGCGCGTATGCTCTATTTGATGACGAAAACGCGGATGAGGGCAGTGCCCAAGTTGACACACCCGCAGTAATTCCCCCAACCACTACCCCTGAACCGGGGACGGGCCAAGCAAATGGCACACCGCAGCCTGTCCAAGCATCGGTGAACAATGTAGGGGAAATCTGGAGTGGGCGCGGCACGATTCTAGACTTGACCACTGTGGGTATGACTATGGCGTTGGATGATGGCAGTGAAATCTATGTGGAATTAGGTTCACCCGACTATTGGCAGATGCAAGGTATCACCCTCAATGCTGGCGGTGTGGTCACAGTAGATGGATTTTTCAATGGGACGGACTATCACGCCCGCACAGTCACTAATTCTGATGGAGCCGTTCTGTCATTACGTGATGAGGCCGGGCAACCCCTGTGGTCAGGTGGAAATACGAGTAGTGGGACGGGTGAATTTGGCGGACAAGGACAGGTGCAAATTCCCGCCGACCAATGGGTGACCGTTGATGGCATCGTGACCGCCCTAACCAACAATGGCCTGATTATCCAAACAACCGATGCTCAAACTATGACTGTTTCTTTTGGGCGGGCGGATTTCTGGCAGACACAAGCCATTACCTTTGCGGTTGACGACGCCATTTCAATGCTCGGATTCTGGCAGGGTGACCAGTTCACCCCCGGACAGGTCACCAAAGTAGCGACGGATGAGCGTATCCTCCTACGGGACCCCAATGGGCGACCCTTGTGGGCAGGGCCGGGACGCGGTCAAGGCCAAGGGGCCGGACAGCACACTACTCCCACCGCAACTGCCGAAGCGAATCAGTAGTCGGATGCTGAAAAACCACTACCTTTGGAGCGAAATCTAATGACCGATCAACTCGACCCCCGCCCTGAAGACCTAAAGCAACGTGTTTGGGAGTCCATCCAGCGGGATGAACTCCCCCCGCGCGACGATCGTGGTCGGATGCGCGTGGTCATGAACAACCTCGTACTGCACCTGCATCCAAGCAAGATATCTAAAGCCACTCTCAAGTTTACCTATACATGGGGCTTGGGTGGGCTGGCGCTGCTGTTGGTGATGATCCTTTCATTCACGGGTGTGATGCTGATGTTTGTCTATACCCCTTCATCGGACACCGCCTATCAAGACATGCTTAGTTTACAAACCGAAGTCCGCTTTGGGCAGTTCATCCGCAATATTCATCATTGGAGTGGCAATCTGCTAGTCGTGGTTGCTTTTCTGCATATGTTGCGGGTGTTTTTTACGGGCGGTTTTCGTACCCCGCGTGAATTTAACTGGATATTGGGCTTGCTGCTGCTGTTGCTGATTGTCGCCGCAAATTTCACCGGCTATCTGCTGCCATGGGATCAATTGGCCTATTGGGCCGTGACCGTTGGCTCAAGTCTATTGAGTTTTGTTCCCCTAATTGGCGAGGAGCTGCGAAACTTCTTGCTCGGTGGTCCGGAGGTCAGTGGTGCCACTCTGACCAACTTCTATGGTCTGCATGTGGCAATTATCCCGCTTACGCTGATGGGTATTATCTCATTTCATATTTGGCGTGTGCGAAAAGACAGCCTGAGTATCCCGCACAAACTGGACGGTTCAGTGGATGGGGCAACCGGGCATCAAATTGAGAAAGTGACTACCCTGCCGCATCTAGTTTCGCGTGAACTGGCTTTCGCGCTGGTGATGACTGGGGCGATTCTGTTGTGGTCAGTATGGGTAGATGCTCCGCTAGAAGATGCAGCCAACCCCGATCACAGCCCGAATCCAGCCAAAGCTGCATGGTACTTTATGGGTCTACAAGAACTCTTGTTGCATTTTCATCCGGTATTCGGGGCGATTATCATTCCGGCACTAGGGTTGGGAATGCTGGCCTTTTTGCCCTATCAACGTTTTGACATGAGCGCCGAGGGGGTCTGGTTTCGCTCGCAAAAAGGGCGGAGGATGGCTTATGTCGGCGTACTGACTGCTTTGATTGCCGTACCGCTGCTGGTACTTTGGGATGAATATTATCTGGATTTGCCGGGAAAATTTCCCAATTTACCAACCGCAGTCAGCAATGGTTGGCTTCCACTAGCAGCCCTTTTGTTGATGCTCATTGGATATTTCGACGGGGTGAAGCGGTTGTTTAGGGCGACGGCGTGCGAAACCCGCCAGAGTGTTTTTGTCCTCTTGGTGACGGCTTTTATCGTTTTGACGGTTATCGGGGTGGCGTTTCGGGGTGAAGGTATGACATTGACAGTTCCATGGGAGGTGCTGTGATGACTCAGGTGACGACGACAGAGAGCGGCGTATCCCGACGGGATTTTCTCAAAATTGCGTGGGGTGCAGCCGGTGCGCTGGCACTGGTTGAAGCGGCTGGCGTGGGCTTGAGTTTCTTTTCGCCGCGTGTAGTCGAAGGCGAGTTCGGTGGGATATTTGACGCGGGGGCGGTGGATTCATTCGCGGTTGGCAGCGTTACCCCTTTCACACAAGGCCGATTTTATATAGTGCGAATGCCGGACGGCGGTTTTCTGGCGCTTTATCGCAAATGTACCCATCTGGGATGTGCTGTGCCTTGGAATCCAGCGGAGGGGCGTTTTGTGTGTCCATGTCATGCGTCCGCCTTCGAAATGGATGGCACCGTAATTAATCCGCCGGCACCGCGTCCATTGGATCGCTTTCAGGTGACGATTGTAGATGGTATGGTAAAAGTTGATACCGGAAAAGCTATCAGTCGAGACAAAACGAGTTCGGACGATTTGGTTTATGCGGGAGGTGCGGTATGACCCGCCAAATTATGTGGATTGCTTTAATCGGCACATTGATGATTGCAGCAGCGTTCAGTCTTGCGCTAGTCCGTGAATCAGATCGTCAGGCAAACGCGGCGGCAGAATTACGGGTGGCGATGGCCGCGGAGGGCACAGATCTTTATGCGCTCAATTGCGTGGCCTGTCATGGGGCAAGCGGTGAAGGCATCGCGGCTTATCCTCCACTGACCACCGCCGTCAATATGGATGAGCAAATGATCTTCAATACCATTGAACGTGGGCGTTATAACACCGCAATGGCCGCTTTTGGGGTAGAAGAGGGTGGTATCTTAACCCCCATGCAAATTGAGAGTCTCGTCACTCTGCTGCAAGCAAATATGTGGGGAACAGTTGCGGGACGGGTAGCTGAACTGGGCCTAACACCACCCCAAATTGTCGTCGCTGAGATACCCGCTGAAACATTGGCGATGGTACAGACCCTGCCCAATGGGGAGGTACTTGCCACTGGTTTGACGATCTTCGCTGAAAATTGCGCGGCTTGTCACGGTGCTAATGGTGAGGGTTCGACCATTGCCCCGGCACTCAACACCGATGAACTACGGATACGGCTGAGTGACGCAGATGTTGCAAGGATTATTCAAGAAGGTGTACCGGGGACATTGATGGCCTCGTGGACAAGCGCCCTCGATATAAATCAGCAGCAGGCTGTTGTTGCATTGGTCAGCGGTTGGGGTGAATTGAATACCATCGGGGTTAGATTACCTGTCATCGAAGCCGCCCCACTCGATACCAGCCCAGAAGCGATCGCCAGCGGCCAAAAGTTATTCAATTTGTTGTGTACGCAATGTCATGGGGTAGATGGTTATGGTTCAGCCATTGCACCCGCCCTCAACAATCAAACCTTCCTAAACCAAACACCGAACGCTGCAATTCAACAAATCATTGCAGGCGGGGTGACGGGCACGAATATGCCGGCATGGGGTGGTTATCTGACGGACGCGGACATCGCAGCGATTACGGCCTATCTACGCAGTCTAGAGCCAACCGCGCCGATTATCGCACCCGCGCAACCCTAGCGGCGTATAATGGAGCTTGGATAAGAAAGGACAGCGGGATGGTTCATAAAATTCTCGTAGCGGACGATGAACAGACAATTTTGGATACGGTGCGGGCCTATCTGATTGAGGCTGGCTTGCAGGTGGTCACAGTAAAAAATGGACGGGAGGCGGTGTTCGCCTTCCGCCATGAAAACCCAGCTCTGGTCATTCTTGATGTCATGATGCCAGAAATGGATGGATGGGAAGCCGCCCGTATGATTCGTAAAGAAAGTAGAGTACCGCTGCTATTCCTGACTGCAAGGGTAGACGACATTGATCATGTCACTGGTTTAGAAATCGGCGCGGATGAGTACATCACCAAGCCATTTAGTCCACGTGTGCTGGTTGCCCATGTTCGCGCATTATTGCGACGTAGCTATGGCGAACTCGGAACTGTCGCTCCGGTTTGGCAGGTAGGCGATTTGGAAGTGAACAGCGAAACACATACCGTCACCCGCGCCAGCACACGCATCGAATTGACTCCCACCGAGTTTGAATTGTTGGCAACGCTGATTGCCAGACCGGGGCGCGTGTTTTCGCGCATGGAACTACTGGATCGTTTGCAGGGTCAAAGTTTTGCTGCATTTGAACGGGCGATTGATGTACATATCAAAAATTTGCGGGCCAAGATCGAGGTTGACCCTCGCGAACCACGCTATATTGAGACGGTCTTTGGGGTTGGTTATCGAATGCGAGAGGAAAAATGAAACGTCTCTCGGTGCGTCTATCACTGGCGTTTCTGCTGTCGGCATGGGTTGGAATCGGCGCGATGGTGCTGGTCGTCCAGCGTACCGTGGATGCAAGTTTTCGCCAGTATATCAACACCCGTGCCAATGAACCCGATTCAGAACAAATTGCCCGCCTTGAAAACTACTATGCTACAAACGGCTCTTGGGAAGGAGCAGCAGCTGTTATAAGCGGACGTGGGGCAGGTAGCGGGGGAGGTTCGGGGCGTGGGGCAACCTTTTCGATCGCCGACCAAAACGGCATGGTAGTGGCATCAACCGACCCGACACAGGTAGGCCAGCGTCTCGCCGATAATGAACTTGAAACAGCCTTTCCCTTAATGATGGAGGATAAACAGGTTGGTTGGATGTTCCGGCAAACCCCCGGTGAACAGGCACTAGGGTCAGCCGAAGTCGCTTTTTTGGATGAATCCAATCGCTGGCTCACTATTGCCGGGGTAGGGGCGACACTTTTGGCGTTGGTTGTGGGCAGTGTGTTTGCATGGACACTGGCCCGCCCTCTACGTGAACTCACCTATGCTGTCCGTGATCTTTCGGTTGGACAGTTAGGCCGACAAGTGCAAACACAAGGGACGGTTGAAGTGGAGGCATTAGCAGTCGAATTTAATACCATGTCAAAAGCACTTGCCGAAGCCGAAACCCTGCGCCAGCGTATGGCGGCTGATGTGGCCCATGAACTACGCACACCTGTGACAGTTTTACGCGGGTATTTGGAGGCCATGCTAGATGGGGTTTATCCCCTCGAGATCAATCATATCTCAGTCGCCCATGACCAAGTGCTGCATCTGGCTCAATTGGTGGAGGATCTGCGCGTGCTTACCTTGGCGGAGGCGAAGCGACTCCCACTTGAACTTGTACCTCTTGATCCAATTGTACTCGTCACCCAGATGGTCGAAGCCTTTGAACCTCTCGCCCTCGACAGTAACATCCGGCTTACCTATTCGATTGCCCCGCAGCTCCCGCATGTCTCAGCCGATATAACCCGCATTCGCCAAGTCTTGTCTAATCTGCTGACTAATGCCCTACGACATACCCCGGCGGAGGGTGAAATTGCCATTCAAGTGGTATCTGCAGCAAATGGCGTTCGTTTTAGTGTAGCCAATACGGGCAGCCGGCTCAGCGATACCGACGCGGTACGAGTATTCCAACCCTTTTGGCGTGCCAACGTCGCCCGTGAACGTGACAGCGGTGGCAGCGGTTTAGGGTTAGCCATCAGCCGCGAAATTATTGGGTTACATGGCGGATCAATGGGGGTTGAAAGCAGTGAAGACCGCGTGACCTTTGTTTTTACTCTGCCTGTTGCCTGACCTCACAACCCAAAAGTGCGGGTCGAAATTCAATTAGCTGAATAAATCTTGCCAACTACGCTTTCTGCGTGTTCCTCACGATTAGCCAAGTGCTATAAGCTGAGCCTATCGCAATCCATAAGTGATTAGCTCTGTCTGCCTGTTCATAACAGGACGATGATTCTAATTGTTTAACGACCCACTTTCTCATATATCCATACGGCACAATAGAGGTCAAACGATATTAAATGGTATATTTTGTGATATATATCACGAATTATCATGCTTTCTTCACTTTGATTGCCTTATTCCTGAGATGAGAATAGGTCACAACTTCACATTAAGGAGGAGTTAAATGGATGTATTAGACCTCTCAAGGCTGCAATTTACAGTCACCACGATTTACCATTTCTTTTTTGTACCCCTCTCATTGGGGCTAACCATTCTTGTTGCCATCATGCATACAGCATATGCACGTACAGGCAAAGAAGAATATGAGCGGATGACGAAATTCTGGGGCAAACTGCTCGTCATCAATTTTGCAATGGGAGTGGTCACCGGGATTGTGATGGAGTTTCAGTTCGGCATGAACTGGTCAGAATATTCCCGCTTCATGGGAGATATTTTTGGCGCTCCATTGGCAATTGAAGCCCTAATGGCTTTCTTCTTGGAATCCACTTTTCTGGGTGTGTGGATTTTTGGATGGAATAAATTACCTAAAGGACTGCACGCACTCTCCATCTGGTTGGTGGCACTCGGCACGAACATTTCGGCCCTGTGGATTTTGATCGCCAACTCATTTATGCAGCAGCCTGTGGGTTACAAGTTGGTGGAATACACCCTGCCAAACGGCGATGTTGCCACCCGAGTAGAAATGAAAGATTTCCTCGCCATTATTACTAACCCCAATATTTTTGTTCAATACCCGCATGTATTGTCTGGTGGGATGGTCACGGCGGCGTTTTTTGTGATGGGCATTAGCGCCTACCATCTACTCCGCAAAAATGAAAATCCCGCTATTTTTAAGCGTTCCTTCCAGTTGGCAAGCATTTACGGTGCGGTGGGCATTTTTATTGTGTTGGTTGGTGGGCATGACCAAGCCCAACATATGGTCGAATCCCAGCCAATGAAGATGGCAGCAGCCGAGGCACTCTGGGATAACGAAGACCCAGCCTCCATGTCATTGTTCACGATTGGCGACGAGAAAAACCGCGAAGACGTTTTTGCCGTCCGCCTGCCAAGCTTATTGAGCATTCTGGCCTATAACGACTCCACCGCCGAAGTCAAGGGCATCAATGATCTACAAGCCGAATACTCCCAAAAGTATGGCGAAGGCGACTATGTACCACCCGTTGGCGTCTCCTATTGGAGTTTCCGCATCATGGTGGGGGCAGGTTTCTTAATGTTGGGTATCCTGATTTTTGCCCTATATCTCAATTTTGAAGGCCAAGTTGAACGCTATCGTCGTTTCCTAAAATTTTTGTTGCCCGCGATGGCCTTGCCCTATCTCGCCAATGCGTCTGGTTGGATCCTTGCCGAAGTGGGGCGTCAGCCATGGATTGTGTTTGGCCTACAAAAGACCGCCGATGCCGTTTCGCCCAATATTTCCACTGCGACGGTTTGGTTCTCGCTTATCGCCTTTACGCTGATTTACGGCGCACTGGCGGCAGTGGATATTTATTTACTGCGGAAATATGCCACCCAAGATGCGGGTGACGAGATTATCCCAATGCCCAAAGAAACCCTGCCGCCTTTGCAACAGGGCGCGTTTTCTGGGGACTAAAGGGAGGAAACAACAATGGATATTGATCTGAATACCATCTGGTTTACGTTAATAGCGGTCTTGTTCAGCGGATTCTTCCTACTGGAAGGTTTCGACTATGGCGTGGGCATCCTCCTTCCGTTTTTGGGGAAAAACGATGCAGAACGTCGCATGATGATTAACTCAATTGGCCCATTCTGGGATGGCAATGAAGTCTGGATGATTACCGCTGGTGGGGCGATGTTTGCTGCGTTCCCCAATTGGTATGCGACCATGTTCAGCGGCTTCTATCTAGCATTGACGCTAATGCTGTTGGCCCTGATCTTGCGCGGTGTGGCCTTTGAATTTCGCAGCAAAGACAAATATCCTCAATGGCGGCGGTTCTGGGACGGAGCGATATTTTTTGGCAGCGCCGTACCTGCCCTGCTGTGGGGTGTGGCAGTCGCCAATATCGTCAAAGGCGTGCCAATCAACGGGCGTATGACCTATACAGGGGACTTTTTTGACCTGTTGAATGTCTATACCCTGTTGGGTGGTCTGGTCACATTTTTCATGTTCCTGCTGCACGGCGCGATTTTTCTCAATCTTAAGACGGATGGGGTTATTCGAGAACGTGCCCATGAGGCTGCGAAAAAGGTCTGGCTACCGACGACCGCAGTTGTTGTTGCCTTTGTTGGCCTTAGCTACAGTCAAACGGACATCTTTGAGCAGCTTGGGGTTAATCCGGGCATCACAGCACTAGGCGCAGGCATAGCCCTTATCGCGGCGGGTGGATTTATCTTCAAACGCCAGCATGGTTGGGCCTTCCTGATGACCGCTTTGACAATCGTGCTAACTGTCGTCACGGTTTTTCGAGGATTGTACCCGCGTGTCATGGTATCGAGCCTGAACTCCAAATTTAGCTTGACGATTTACAATGCCTCGTCGAGTGACTACACCTTGAAAGTGATGACGGTGGTAGCGCTGACGTTTGTGCCCATCGTCCTGCTCTATCAAGGGTGGACATATTGGGTTTTCCGCAAACGCATTACCAGCGAAACCCACCTCGAATACTAAACTCATTTCGGGGCTGTTCGTAGGTCAATCAGACACACGGACAGCCCTTGGTTTGTTACGCCGACGCTAAACACTGTGAGCAATCCCCCATGAAGGTTGATAAACGGCTCTTTTTAGAACTTCGCCCCGTCCGGTTGTGGTTTGTAGCCGCAGTCAGTTTGGGGTTGATAAATGGCCTGTTGGTGATTGGGTTGGCCTATACGCTGACTCAGATCATTGACCGTGTTTTTCTAAAGGATGCCGCCTTAGATGAAGTACAGTCACCCCTAGCATGGCTCATTGGTCTGGCAGGTCTGCGCTTAATTGTACAATGGGGCAGCGAATCTTCAGCCCTACATCTAACCGAGCATATCAAAATTAGCCTGCGCGAACGCCTCTTTGGTCATTTGCTTGAACTTGGCCCGGTTTCATTGACCCAAGAACGCAGCGGCGAACTCGTCAACACATTGCTTGAGGGGGTGGAATCGCTAGACAATTATTTTCGGCAATTGATCCCCCAATTTTTTTTGATGCTACTAATCCCCTTGTCAATCTTTTTGATCGTTGTGCCCCAAGATCCGCTCTCGGCTATCATCCTAATTTGTACCGCGCCGTTACTCCCATTGTTCATGATTCTCATTGGGATGTGGGCGGGAGCAGTTGGTCAGCGTCAATTCAAAAGCCTTAGTTATCTGAGCGCCCATTTTTTGGACGTATTGCAGGGGCTGACCACACTGAAATTGTTTAATCGCAGTCAGGCACAGATCAAAACCATCGGTCGCCTTAGCGATGATTTTCGGGTTACCACGATGCGTGTGCTACGGGTGGCCTTTCTATCGGCACTGGCGCTGGAACTCCTGACTACCCTGAGTATTGCCATTATTGCGGTGGAAATCGGGTTGCGGTTGCTGTATGGCAAAATGGAATTTGAGCAGGCTTTTTTTATTCTGGTCATCGCGCCAGAATTTTATCAACCCCTCCGTAATTTCGGAGCAAGTTTTCATGCAGCCTCCGCCGGGAATGCAGCCGCTAACCGAATCTTTGATCTACTGGAAACAAGCCCTACAATCATTGATGTCCCTGAACCCGTACCACTGCCCCACCCTCCCTTTCATATCGAATTCAAAGGCGTGAGCTACTTTTATCCGGGGCGCGAACAACCTGCCCTCAATCAATTGCTATTCGGAATCAAGCCGGGGCAGCATATCGCCATTGTTGGGCCAAGCGGCGCAGGTAAAAGCACCCTAGTCAATTTATTGCTCCGTTTTTTAGAACCGACGCATGGTGAAATTTTGGTCAATGGCGTGCCCCTAACTACACTTGCGCCTGAGGCATGGCGTAGTCAGTTGGCTTGGGTATCGCAAAAACCCTATTTGTTTAACACCAGCATCCTCGAAAACATCCGATTAGCGAATCCAACTGCTACACCCGATGAAATCTTTTGGGCGGGGGAGCAAGCTGGCTTGACGGAATTTGTCCAGCAACTCCCACAGGGATGGCAAACCCCGATTGGTGAACGGGGAACCCGGTTGAGTGGCGGGCAGGCACAGCGGGTCGCATTGGCCCGAGCCTTTTTGAAGGATACCCCGCTGCTGATCTGGGATGAGGCCACAGCCCATTTGGATATGCACTTAGAGGCGCAAATCCAAACGGCTATGCAACGATTGATGCAGGGTCGAACGGTGATGATGATCGCCCATCGTTTACATACCATCCAGCACGCTGACGAGATTCTGGTGATGTCAGAAGGGCGGATCATGGAGTCGGGTACGCACGATAGTTTGCTGAATCAACAGGGACTCTACTATCAATTGGCGACAACTGATGAGTGACCAACAAATAACGAAGCGTCTTTTGGTGCTGCTGATTCCTTTTTGGCGTGGAATTTTGACAGCCGTCGTGTTGGGCTTCTTGACCATTGGCAGCAGTATGGCACTCATGGGCACGTCAGCATGGCTGATTGCAAAAGCGGCTTTACATCCTTCGATTGCTGAACTCAACCTTGCGATTGTGGGGGTGCGCTTTTTTGGCATCTCACGCGGGGTGCTGCGATATATGGAACGCCTCAGTTCACATCAGGTGACTTTCCGGTTGCTCAAAGATCTGCGGGTTTGGTTCTATCAACAACTTGAGCCACTTGCCCCTGCTCGATTGATGGGCTATCACAGTGGTGATCTACTGGTTCGTATCATTCATGACATTGATACCTTGCAAAACTTCTATTTGCGAGTGGTCGCCCCCCCATTGGTCGCTCTCAGCATCACTCTTGCTATGCTCATTTTTACCGGATGGCTGTCGCCTATTCTCGCGCTGGTTATCCTATTCTTTCTAGTCCTAAGTGGGGGTATTCTGCCAATCGCAGCATGGCTGTCGGGCAGAAAAATCGGGCAGATTGCAGTGCAGGCGCGTGCTGACCTGTACATCGAATTGCTGGACGGGATACAGGGCATGGCAGAATTGTTGGCATTCGGGCAGGCTCAGTCTCATTTCGCCAAAATTCAAGCAACCAACCGAGGGTATATCCACCACCAACGGGGATTAGCACAGCGGAGCATCCTGCAAACAGTATCCAGTAATTTTTTGGTCTGGCTGTCTATCGTGGTACTGCTCTGGGTGGCGATCCCGCGTATTGACGGAATTATGCTGGCCCCACTGGCACTGGTAACGATGGCGTGTTATGAAGCATTTTTGCCGCTTGGAAGTGCCTTCCAAAATCTAGGGAGTTCAATTGAAGCAGGCCGACGCCTCATATCCTTAGTTGATAATAATACCCCATCAGATTCACCTGTTCAGGCTGTTATTGTGCCGTCCAATCTTGACATCAGCTTTGAAAATGTCGTGTTTCGATATGGCCCCGATGAACTGCCCATCCTTAACCATTTCAAGTTGACCGTTCCGCAGGGGATGCATCTCACAATTTCAGGGCCAAGTGGTATCGGGAAAAGTACCTTGATTAACCTATTGGTGCGTTTTTGGGATTATCAGGCAGGGGATATTTGGCTAGGAGGGCGATCATTGCGAGAGTATTCGTCGGAAACGCTCCGCAATCTGATTGCGGTTGTTCCCCAAAACCCGCATCTGTTTAATGCCACCATCCGAGAAAATCTACTGTTGGCCCGACCAACTGCAACCGAAGCCCAAGTGATGGCTGCGGCAAAACTCACGGGGCTGGATGGACTCATTGCCACTTTACCTGAAGGTCTTGATACATGGGTTGGTGAATTAGGTTTTAGACTAAGTGCGGGAGAACGTCAGCGTATAGCCATTGCACGGGCTGTCCTCAAAGATGCCTCGATTTTGGTTTTGGATGAGGCAACCGCGAATCTGGATCGGGTCAGCCAGCAGAAGATATTAAAAATGCTACAATCAGAAATGAAGGGGCGAATGGTGATTTTCATTACTCATGAAGTACCCAAGGGCGATTGGTTGGCTGATGATTGGCTCAACATAGCGGCCCTATAGGCCACCACAATAAACACAAGTGCGCGGATTTTTGCCCGTCAGGGTTCCGTTAGATTTCTGTCAATTCTTTATGAACTAGCCGTAGGCATACGAGGCAAACCTTCTGATTGCCGTTGATTGATTCCCCATCTGAGCCATCCTAAAATTGAAATAGCAGCGATGGTATTTAGGAAGGCATCCGACGCGAAAAATCATTAGTTTGATTTTGTTGGTCGCCCTTTTTTCAATGTCCACTCTTATTTTTCCTAAAGACACGACCGTTTAGGATAGTGATGCATGGTCACAGATTGTGCCGCGTGCCAGTTTCTATGGCGGACTGCTCTCGGTTTATTGGTCACCCTTGAATGGTCAACTGGCGGCAGCAAATGAAACAAGCATTGATGTCATCATCTGTCATGCTTACTCGGTTGTTCGTATCGAAACCGGCCACTATCTTGGCCCGGCCAACTATTCCTACATTTATTTCCGCTATCGTACCGATAACACCGTGCAGTTGGTCAATTACGAAACATGACGGGTCACATTACCCAGCGTAAATTTGAAGGGGCCAATCCGCCGGGTTGCCCTGACGAGGTTGTACGTGGCGAAATCTATGGCGACCCACCGACTCCCGATGAACGGTTATTTTGGGTTTTGGACGAGTTATATCAGAGGCAAAAATGATGCTGACCCTTCGAAAATCTTGCATTAAGGGTCTGGCCTATCCATTCAATTGCCCATACTAAGCCTATTTATTGAAACAAAAAGGTGCAGCTAACTTATATCTGCCGCACCTTTTAAACCGGGCAATAGATTTCCAGACCATAATAATCTGTTACACCATACTGACAAAACGTGTCCGCATATTGCCCAATCGCTCGCCGATAACCTGTGCCAAGTGCATCATCAAAAGGTATCCCCATTCTGGTTTATCAGACAAATACTCACGCAGTTTGGTAGCATTGACGACAATGACTTTGAGATGACTGGCCGCAACCGCGCTGAGTTGATAAACATGTGGCTCGACTATGGATGACCAGCCAATCACTTCGCCAACAACCACCGTTTCGATTTCGGTGCGCTCTTGACCGTTTTCGTCCATGTCCATCAACAAATCAGCCGCACCCTCCAAAATAAGGTACAGTTCGTCGGCAGGCGCTTTTTGCTCAAAAAGGTAGGTGTCGGTTTCGAGGACAGTTTCTTCACAAAACTGAGCAATATCGGCAAAAACTTCGGGTGGCAGTCCTGCAAACAGCCTAAAACGTCGCAGTAGTTCAGGTGAAATCATGATGCCTCCTATCGTATAACACTGACCGGGCAACCCAATAAATCGAGAACGGCTTCACATGCAACCGGAATTGCCGCTTCGACGGGCGGGGTGGGCCGTTCGCAAAAATCGAGAACTTGATTGGCGGTAATGGCGATAATTTGGATGTGCTGTGGCTCTGGCAGCATCGCTCCCAATTCTCGCCCCATACGGAGGGCCGTTGGCAGATCAGCGTCATGTGTGCTGCGGGTATTGAGGGTTTCCGTCAAATCCCCAGCATCAAACACATGCACCTGACCCACTTCCTCGGGCGGTGTCCACATCGCATCAATCAAGATGACACGTTCATACCCCACCATTTGCTCCATCAAGGTAATCCCGCCAATGGAAGCCTCAATAACCTCAATATCGCTATTGGGGAGTAACATTGCTTCCACCTGCCGTGCTGTATATATACCAACTCCGTCGTCGGTCAAAATCGGGTTACCGAGGCCAATGACCAATGTTTTCATCTAAGCAACTCCAAATGGGGCAGAGCCTCAACCCTACCCCATGTTTTCTAAACTCAACAACCCTTCGTATACTGTTCCTGATGGTCAACCACTGCGCCCTCGGTGTCATAAACTACGACTTCCAGCGGCATCTGGCCCGGTAGGGAATGGGTAGCGCAGCTAAAACAGGGGTCATAGCTGCGGAATGCCATCTCAACCATGTTCAAGATGCCATTGTCCACTTTACCCGCATGAATAAGCTGACTGGCAGCTTTCTTGACGGTGTAGGTGATGGGTGCATAGTTATTGGTCGTCCCCACAATGAGATTGACTTTGGTCAGGATACCACGCTCGTCGGTTTCATAGTGGTGGGTCAGCGTACCGCGTGGCGCTTCTACCGTGCCAATCCCAACGGTGGGTTTTTCGGTTGGGATTGTCCGAACATTGGGGTTGGTGATTTCTTCATCGGTCACCAATTCCAGCATCCGTTCAGCGGCATACAGCAGTTCCACCAAACGTGCCCAATGAATCGCCAGTGTATGATGGACGGGTTTACCACCCAATGTCGCAAAAAGTTCTTCATAGGCTTCCTGCGCTTTGGGGGTCGTCATGCCATCGGCGGCGTTCAGGCGGCTCATCGGGGTACAGGCATACATGCCGCTATCTTTACCATCCGTGAAACCCTTCCATCCAATCTTCTTGAGATAGGGGTATTTCAAATAGGCATATGGCTCAACATGCTCGGCAATATGCTCGGTGTAATCTTGAGCACGATACTTGGCGAACTCTTTGCCATCGGGGTCAACTACCCGGATTTTGCCGTCATAGAAATTGACCTTGTTGTTTTCATCCACCAAGCCCATATAGTAGGTATGCTGGGTGTAGGTATCGCCAACAACTAGGTCAACATAGGCTTTGTTGGCAAGCACAATATCGCGGAAAATTTGCAGCGACCATAGGCCAAATTCGATATTCTGGCGGGCCACTGTTTCAATATATTGGCGCTCTTCTTCATTAATGGCTTTGCTCATACCACCCGGCAAACCAGACACCGGATGAATGACACGACCCCCAATGATTTTGATGACCTCGTGATTGTATTTACGGGTATTGATAACCTTTAGGCCAGCTTCTTTGCCAACTTTGGCAACCACCCCCAGAATATTTCGTTCGGCGGCAGGCGCGTTTGGCCCTACTACAAAATCTGGCCCGCCCAGCGCATAAAAATGTGTGGTGTGGTCGGTGACATAAAACGCGCCATAAAATAACTCGCGCAGTTTCTTGGCGGCGGAAGGTGGGTCAACCTTGTAAAGATCATCAAGGGCTTTGGAGGCTGCCATGTGGTGCGCTTCCGGACAAACACCGCAGATACGATTGGTGATACGTGGCATTTCCTCAGCGGGTCGCCCCACGCAAAAGACTTCAAAACCGCGTAGCTCCGGTATCTGGAAGTAAGTATTTTTCACCTCACCCTGATCATCTAGGAAAATTTCAATCTTGCCGTGACCCTCCAGCCGGGTAATGGGATCAATGGTGATACGTTTTGTCGTCATCTGTTCCCTCCTAATCTTTCAGCTTGGGGTCTAAACGGGGTATGGCCTCAACATGCGCTGCTACTTTGCGCCCATTCTCGATTTCAAGATGGGTACGATGCAGTATTGAACTAGCCAACCCAAAGCGATAAAAATAACCCGCAGGATCAGGCAGGGTATCCAGAATGGCATCTATTTCTTCAGGCGTTTCTGCATCCAGCACCGAGGCGATAGCACTAATGAGCTTAGCGCCGCCATCCACCACCCCTTCATTGGGGCCATAACAGCCGCGACAACCCATATTGACGCTGGGGCAAAGTGCACCACAACCCGCGCGCGTCGCAATCCCTGCACAGAACAAGCCTTGATCCAACAAACATCTAGTGGGATCGGGGATGATCTCGTAGGGGCGATAGAAGTGTCTAATCTTCTTTTCCTCGCGGGTGCGTGGGCATTCATCGCATACCGTCACATTCATGCCAACGACTGATCCCGGCGGTGGTAACTCGCCCTGCATTACGGCCTGTACCAGTGCCAGAATCCATTTGGCTTCTGGAGGACATCCCGGCAGATAATATTCCACCGAAACGACCTGATCGAGCGTCTTGACGGTGTTCCAAAAGGCCGGTAGCGTCAGCACACCATCTTCAACCGGGATACTTTCAAGTGGGATGATCCCTTCGGGGTTCACGACGGTAGGCGCATCTTTGTAGATATACTGCATCATCTGTTCACGATCAACGAAATTCGCTAACCCCGGAATGCAGCCTTCCATTGCGCAGCTACCAAACGCGACCATCACCTTACTTTTGCGACGGAGCAGTTCCGCCATTTCATAGTTGTCGTCGGTACGAATCGCGCCGTTATACAAGGTGACAAGGATGTCGCCATCGGGAATAGCTTCTAGGTCGGTTTTCTTAAAGTCCATCGCGCAGGGCCAGAACACAATATCGAAGAAATCAGCCACATCGAGAATGACTTCATGTATACCAAGCAGGGCGATTTCACACCCCCCACACGATGACCCCCAGTAAATAGCCAGTTTCGGTTTATCAGCCATGAGAAATCTCCTCCTGCGGTAGGGGTGGCAAATGCAAGGAGGCTACATCGTCCACATTATCTTGCCATGTCAGCGGCCCCAGCCGTGCGATTCTTTCCGTCATTTCTTTGACTATTTCGGTAAACATGATGCCCTGTGCCGCCGATGCCCAACCAAGCTGAACCCGGTCAGGGTGGACACCCAGTTGGGCCAATGTGCGCCGCAGTAGTGCCACCCGACGCATCGCCTTAAAGTTGCCTTCTTCATAGTGACACTGGCCCGGATGACATCCCATCACCAGCACACCGTCCGCGCCTTCGCGCAGGGCCTTGATGACAAAGGTCGGGTCTAAACGTCCGGTACACATAATCCGGATGTCGCGCAGGGTCGAGGGATACCCAAATCGGCTTGTCCCGGCGAGGTCAGCCGCCCGATATGAACACCAATTGCATAAGAACCCGATAATCACCGGGGATTTTTCCTCCCAAGCCGGGTTAAATTGTTTGTAATCAGCCATGATTTAACTCCTCCTTAGGCGGGTTCCATCTCAAGAAATGTAACTTTTTCTTTGCCGCTGGGACGCACATCCCACAACAGCCCTTCAATCTGGGCCATGATCGAGTCAAAGGTATAGTGCTGACCTTCAATCACTTGGCTTGGGCAGGCCGCCACACAAGTTCCACACCCTTTGCAGAGGGCGGGATTGACACGACTCACACCCAGTTCACCGATGAAATCAATCGCATGATAGGGGCACAAGTTGTTGCAGATACGACAGCCAGAGCAACGATCCTCATCAATCCGTGCCCGCACAGGTTCGATCTCCACCTGCCCGCGCCCAATCAAACTGAGGACACGTGCCGCAGCCGCCTCACCCTGTGAGACACTAGCGGGAATATCCTTGGGGCCTTGGCAGGTGCCAGCGATAAAAATACCGGGACTCATAGTCGCTACTGGGTCCATTTTGGCATGGCTCTCAGTGAAGAATCCGGCATCGGAACAGCCGATCCCGAAGCGATGGGCCACTTCTTGTGAATCATGGCGTGGTTCCATACCTGCCATCAAGATGACCATATCAACCGGAATACGGCGCTGCTTACCGATAAGGGTATCTTCGGCCTGCACGACGAGTTTGCCAGCTTCATCGGGTTTGCGGGCCGCATCAGTCACTTCGGCGGCGCGTCCCCGGATAAAATGCGTCCCCTCTTCCATCAAGCGATTATAGAATTTCTCATAATCCTTAAAGGCGGTACGCATATCAATGTAGAAGTTATAGACCTCCGCGCCGGTTTTTTCTTTGACCAGATGGGCGAACTTGAGGGCCGCCATACAGCAGGTCGCCGAGCAATATTCATTGGTATTTTTGTCACGGCTACCAATACAGTGCAAAATGGCGACGCTTTCGGGTTGTGTCACCCCATCACGCAAAACAATCTTGCCGTTGGTGGGGCCAGAGGCGTTGGTCATGCGCTCAAATTCCATACTAGTGAACACATTCGCCAGACGTCCATAGCCATACTGGGGCAGGCGGCGTGCATCAAAAACGTCATACCCGGTCGCCAACACAATATTGCCAACGGTGGCAACGATGACTTCATCTTCCTGATCGAACCTAATGGCATTGGTCGGGCAGAATTTTTCGCAGGCTTTGCAGCGTCCATTCTTGAAATAGATACAGGTGTCGGGGTCAATTACGGGGTATTTGGGGACGGCTTGCGGGAAGGGACGATAAACGGCTGTCCGATAGCCTAACCCAGCTTCATACACATAATCCACAACCTTCGCCGGACAGCGTTCCCAACAATCACCGCAGCCCGTACACAGATCAACATCAATCTTGCGGGCCTTCTTGCGTACCCGTACCGTGAAATTGCCGACATACCCATCCACTTTTTCGACTTCGCTATATGTCAGTAGTTCAATGTTGGGGTGATTACCCACATCGAACATCTTCGGCGTCAAGATACAGGCGGAGCAGTCCAGCGTAGGGAAGGTCTTGTCGAATTGGGCCATATGCCCGCCGATACTGGGTTCACGCTCGACGAGAATCACTTTGAAACCCGCATTGGCGATTTCCAGCGCGGCGTTAATCCCTGCGATACCCCCACCAACCACCATGGTTGTCTGGTGAATTGGCGCTTGGAAGGCCTCCAACGGCTCAAGTTCTCTGGCGCGGCTGACGGCCCCACTTATAATGGACTTGGCCTTCTCTGTGGCAGCGGGTTTATCGTCTTGATGCACCCAACTGGCGTGTTCACGAATATTTGCCATTTCAAACAAATAGGGATTCAGACCAGCACGGGAACATGCACCCCGGAAGGTGGGTTCGTGCATATGGGGAGAACAAGCCGCCACCACCACCCGGGTCAACCCTTGCTTTTTAATATCTTCTTCAATCAGTTCTTGCCCGAGGCTCGAACACATGAATTTATAGTCTCTTGCAACAGTGACACCCGGCAGGTCGCTTGCCCAAACAGCAACGTCCTCAACATTCACCGTGCCCGCGATATTATGTCCGCAATGACAGACATAAACTCCAATTTTTTCTTCACTCATGACTGACCCCCTCGGCTATCCATAGGTGGCATAGGCAGTGCCTGTTTATCTTGGCGTTTGGGCCGAGCGCGTTCTTTTGGTTCTTCCACCGTACCAATCTTGCTGAGGGCTGGCGCGGCGGGGACGATTTCGCTCCCCAAGCCGAGTTCTTGTTCGCCCAGACCAAAGGCAAGCCCCATCAACTGCGTAAAGAACAGCACCGGCATGTTGAAATTCGTCCCAAACATGCGGTTGACTTCACTTTGATACGCATCCAGATTAAGCTGGCACATTGGGCACAACGTCACAATCGCATCCGCACCATAATCACTCGCATTTTGATGTAGACGGCGAATGAGTTCATAGGCCGTTTCTTCACTGATCTGGGTCATATGACCACCGCAGCAGTGGGTTTTCATCGGGAAATCCACCACACTGGCGCCCAACGTCACCATCAACTCATCCAGATGGGTCGGATACTCGGTGTTATAGCCTGTCTCAGGACGCACGATCAAACAGCCATAGTAGGGCGCGACTTTCATCCCACTCAGTGGCTTGGTCACTTTGTCTTTGATCTGCTGATAGCCAATATCCTGCACGATGATGTCCAGCAAATGACGCACTTTCAGCTTGCCGGGTTCAAACGACAAACCGCCGGCTGCCAATGCCTGATTCACCTGTTTATTTAGGTCAGGGAATTTCGCCATGTAGTCATTGGTCTTGCGGAGATTGAGAAAACAAGCACTGCAAGCCGCCACAACGTCGCGGTTGCCGTCCATTTTTTCCGCCAGCGATAGATTACGAGCAACTAAGCTGTAGGCAGGTAGGGCTTCTACACTAAAGTATTCGGTTGCCCCACAGCAATTCCAGTCATCAATTTCATCAAAAGTCAAGCCGAGGTGTTTGCCCACCGCCAGCATGGATTCTTCATAGGCGTGTGCCGTCGCTTGAAGTGAACAGCCGGGATAGTAGATGTAACTTCCGTTATTTGCCATTATGATCCCTCCTGCCGTGCAATCCGTTTGGCTTCGTCCAAAATGGCCGTAAGCTGGGGCAGATTCTTGATCTTTTCTGGTGTGGTGTTCAGGCGACCTTTACGAATCATATTGAACCCGAGGCCACCCTTACGCACCATACTCAACGGACGATGTGTTAGGTGATAGCGGGTTGCCAATCCGAACTCGAAACTTCGCCCAAAGCGTTCGACATAGCCAATAAAGCTCTCAGAGAAATCCGCATGGGAGTCCTCGTGGTACTTGCCAGCCCGAATGGCCTTCTGTTTGATGGTGTACATTAAATCGGTGATGGGGATATCTTGTGGGCAGCGGACAGTGCAGAAATAGCAAGATACGCAGTACCACGGCGTATTGCTTTCCAGCACATCCTCGTCCATATGAGCCATAAGCAAGGCAAAAAGACGGCGTGGAGATGAGTCCATATCAGCGCCTGACGGGCAGGAACCACCACAGGTTCCGCACTGTAGGCACATGGTGAGGGCTTCGCCTCCCGGGGTTTCCGCCATGACTTGCTCGTATAGCCCATTACGTGAAGTGTGTGGCATACGAACCTCCTCAAATCTAACTGTTTAATTCTAAGTATTTTGCGGACGGGAACGAGACTGAGGATGATTGAATGTTGTGAGGCGCCGCGACGGGGTTCAATAAAGACATTGACAGCCTTCAATAATCCCTTTTGGGGTAGTCTTCGCCACCGGATGACCACGCGGGTTGAAGGCAGGACTGCCAGTCTATCTTGTAATCAGAAGCAGTGAATACTACCGCTCTTTTTTCAATATTAGAATTTCATTAGATTTTGGGCATGTGCGCTTGTCACTGATAAACAGTGATAAACGTCATCGCTTGTTCAAAAAATGTAGGTAAAACTCTTGGAGTTGGGTCATGAAAGCAATAAATACTTGTGAACAAATTCACAATTGTAGTAATGCCTAGTTCTTGAAAAGATCGTTTATGAACTTAGATAACGCTTCAACTACTATTACTCAGAAATATGTGATAGTTTACGCTTCACGTTATGGTTCAACTGCAGAAATCGCCCTACGCATCGGCAACATTCTAAAAACACATGGGCTGGAAATAGACATCCTGCCAGTCGCGCAAGCCACGAATCTTGAATCCTACAGTGGCGCGATTTTGGGAAGCCCTATCTATTCAGGCGAATGGGCACAAGACATGATCCAATTTATGAATACCCAAAAGGCTGTTTTGCAACCCATTCCTGTCGCCATTTTTACAACTGCCCTGCGCTTACGTGATAATTCCGAGGACATGCGCCAAGCCGTTTTGGGGACGCTTTATCCCTATAGTATACAGCTAAAGCCGATTGCAATTGGCCTATTTGCGGGGGCGCTGGATTATCAAAAGCTCTCCCCGATTGTGCATCTGCAACTCAAGAGCAAAAATCTGCCCGAAGGTGATTTTCGCGACTGGGGTCAGATTGAGGCGTGGGCACATACTCTGCCAGACTTAATTGAATCTGCACACAGCGTGCGATAGAAATACACAGCGGCCAAGCCAATCGGCATAATCTCCCCAAGTGGCATCTCCCAAAAACATTCTTCGTTCACAACATGAGTTTAAAGAAACTTGTTGACAAAAAAAATGGAGTGAGTTAATCTCTACTTGAGAGCGCTCTCAAGTAGAACGAGCGGCGAAATTATGAAAAAATTGACTTTGGAAGAAGTTGGAAAATTAGCTGGAGTTTCAAGGGCCACCGTTTCGCGGGTTGTAAATGGTTATCCGCATATTCGCCCCGAAATTCGTGAACGGGTACAGCGGGTCATTGACGAAACTGGTTATCGGCCCAACCTTCTGGCACGCTCACTCGCCTCAGATCGCTCCAATATCATCGGCCTCGTCATTCCCAGCGGCGCCCAAGCCGTTTTTACCGACCCCTATTTCCCGTGCCTAACACAAGGAATTTCACGCGGTGTCAACAGCAATAATTTGACCCTTGCCCTATTTATGGTGCATTCCGAGAAAGAAGAAGAACGTACCATTCTAAGCATTCTGGGTACGGGTTTGGTCGATGGCCTGATTGTGACCAGTGACAATAAGGGCGATGTGTTTATCCCCGAACTGCTCAAACATGAAATGCCGTTTGTTCAAATAGGTAGGTCGCTTTATAGCGATCTGGTCTATCGCGTGGACACCGACAATCTCGCGGGGAGTTATTTAGCGACCCAGCATCTAATTTCATTGGGTTATCAGCGAATTGCCACCATTGCCACAAACCGAAATTGCTCCGGAGATGATCGACTCACAGGCTATACCAATGCCCTTGCCGATCATGGCCGAGGGGTTGATCGAAAGTTGGTGGCCTATGGTGATTATGGGCTTGAAAGCGGCTATCACGCCATGAAGCAGCTAATCCCTCAACGTCCAGACGCGGTGTTCATTACGTCGGACACAATGGCTCTGGGTGCGATGCGAGCATTACAAGAAGCCAATTTGCGTGTGCCAGATGACATTGCCATCGTCGGTTATGACGATCTGCCCCCAGCGGTTCAAGCCAATCCACAGTTAACCACTATTCGGCAGCCAATTGAACAAACCGGATTTTTAGCAGTGTCCATGCTAGTCAAAATCTTAGCCAATGATCCCCCGTCATCACGTGAAATTGTCTTGCCCGTTGAATTAGTCATTCGCAATAGCTGTGGCGCAACCCGGTTGAACGCGGTTGCAACGACAGAGCAGGGGTCAGCTTACCGAGTCAATGAGTAGAGAATTTTTTTCTCTTTTATTGAGAGCGCTTTCAAGTTGGCGCTCTGGGTCATGAGCATAGTGAAAACTGAATATTCTAAAGGAGGTGCGAATGGCCTAAGTGGAGTTATGGTGGGATTTTTTTAGGGCGTTCTTGAGAGCGCTCTCAAGTTGATTTTGTATCAGAGTCTTTAGGAGAAAAAACATGCGTAAGTTCCGATTTTTAGCAGTCGTCCTTCTAGTCGCTCTTGTTGCAGTCATGCTGCCAACGTCCGACAAACCCGTTGTTAAGGCCCAAGATAAAGTCCAAATCCGTTGGTATGTAGGCTTGGGTGCCGGCACCGATGCGCCTCTAATTGAAGCCCAAAACGCCCTTGTTGAAGAATATAATGCCTCCCAAGACGAAATCGAACTCGTCATCGAAATCGTCCCGAACGCCCAAGCGTATGACGTACTTAGTACACAAATTGCGGCGGGCAATGCGCCAGATATTGTTGGCCCCATGGGTATTCGTGGTCGCGCTTCTTTCCCCGGCGTTTGGGCTGACCTGACACCCCTCATCGAGAAGAACAGCTATGACCTCAGTGATTTTGACCCGGCGCTGGTTGATTTCTATAAAGTCGAAGGCGAAGGCCAACTGGGTATTCCATTTGCTGTGTTCCCCTCATTCTTGATCTACAACACCGCCCTGTTTGATGAAGCAGGCGTTCCTTATCCGCCCAAAGCCTATGGTGAACCCTATGTGGATGCCGACGGCGTGGAGCACGAATGGAATATGGATACCCTGCGCGATCTCGCCATGTATCTGACCGTAGATGCGAATGGCAATGACGCCACAATGGAAGAATTTGACCCCGAAAATATCGTCCAATTTGGTTATGGCAATCAGTTCACCGACGTGCGTGGTCGCGACACGCTGTTTGGCTCCGGCAATTTTGCGGATGCTGAAGGCAACGCGGTCATTCCTGAGAATTGGCGCGAAGCGGAACAATGGTATCACAAGGCAATGTGGGAAGATTACTTCTACCCCAATGGCGTCTATGGTAACAGCGAATTGCTGGGCGGTGCCGGCGGCAATTGGTTCGGCACTGGCAATATCTCGATGATTACCATCCACACATGGTTCTTGGGCTGGGGTACCGATGGTCTAGAAGGCACATGGGATTTCGCTCCAGTACCCTCCTATGAAGGTGTGACCACTGCCAAACTCCATGCAGATACCTTCGGGATGATGAACACGACCGAACACCCGGACGAAGCCTTTGCTGTGTTGTCCTATCTATTGGGCGATCGCGCCGAAGATCTGACCACACTGTACAATGGTATGCCTGCTCGTTTGAGCCTACAAGGTACCTACATTGAGCACTACATTGCCCAACTGACCGAGACCTATCCTGACACCGACTTTGCCAGCAAGAATTGGCCTGTCGTGCCTGCGGGTTTGGCCTATCCAGACAACCCCAACCACGAAGAAGGAATGCCCAGTTTCCTTGAAGCCAGTGACCGGTACACCTCATATACGCAAGAAGCCGATAACAACGCCGACTTTGATGTAAATGCTGGTTTGGATGCGTTGCAAGCCGATCTTCAGGCGATTTTCGACGCCCGCACCGAATAGTTATCTCATCCCAAACCCCTCTCTAAACTGGGCAGGTTTGGAAAGGGGTTCTCTCCTAACGCCTTATGGGTTAGGGGGGAGATAAACCTCTCTTCAAAGGTAAGGCAGATTCTGACTGATTCTGTCAGGGTCTGCCACAACCTTTATGCCAATCGCCAAATAGCAATGGAAAGGAAATCAGGACGATGGGCGTTTCTTTAAAATGGAATCGTGCAGTACGGGCACAAGCCCGGCCAAGACTGCAGTTTGGCTTGCGCGGTCTATCTCCGGCTCAGCGCCGTGAGGCACGCTGGGGTCTAATCTTTATCAGCCCATGGTTGATAGGCTTTACGCTTTTCTACTTAATGCCAATGATCGCCTCGCTTATTTTTTCGATGCATGATTTTACCCTTTCGGCACCCGAAGATGCGCGTTTTGTTGGATTGGACAACTGGAATCGCATGTTATTCCATGATTCCAATGTGTGGGAGGGCTTGCGCATCACGTTTACTTTCGGGACGATTTCCTTGTTGATTGGCATGATCTCTGCATTTATGCTGGCTGTCTTGCTCAATTCCAAGCATTTGTTAGCCCGCAATGTATTTCGCACATTGTTTTATGCGCCAACGATGGTGCCCTTGATTGCCGCCATTGTCATCTGGCAGCGTGTGTTGAATCCCCAAACGGGTTGGCTGAACAAAATCATAGAACTTTTTGGTATTGATGCCGTTGGCGTTAACGGCCTACGCTGGCTAGACGATCCCAATCTAGTATATTTCGCCTATACCTTTATCGGACTGTGGGGTATCGGCAATGCGGTGTTGATCAACCTAGCCGGGTTACAAGGCGTCCCAACTGAGCTTTATGAAGCCGCTGAGATTGATGGCGCAGGATGGGGTCGCCGCCTTTGGAAAATTACTATTCCAATGGTCAGCCCAATCATATTCTACAACCTCATTCTCAATGTACTAGGCCTCTTACAATATTTCATCGTGCCTTGGGTCTTGAATCAAGGCAACGGCTATCCCGAAGGCACCACCCGTTTTTACATGGTCTATTTCTATAAACAGGCTTTCACCTTCCAGAATATGGGCTATGGGGCGGCCCTAGCTTGGCTGTTGTTCATTGTCGCCCTACTTATCACGCTCATCCTGTTTACAACTGGACGCTCGTGGGTATATTACTCAAGTGAGGAGCGCTAAATCATGGCAAAAAGTCCCGAAAAACCGCTATCGTCCTATCAAATAGCACGTAAGCGTCGGAATCTCTTAATTCAAGCCGGCATCACCTTGCTTGCTTTAGTCGTTTTGTCCATCTACACAATGCCACTTGGTTATGGTGTGATGACCTCACTCAAAACCAAAGATCAGGCGTCTGATCCACAAGGCCCAGTGCTGCCTTCCGAAGCCGTGCAGTATGAATACGAAGGCGAAATGTATGATGTCGTGTATGTACCAACCGATGCTGGACTCCAACAATGGGCGCTGATCAAGCCAACTCGCAGGGTCAGCCAGTTTATTGACATCAATAATCCAGATGCAGGCATTATTGAATGGGAGGGTAATTGGCGGGCACTTGAACCTGTGTTTGAGACCTCATTCAAATGGGGCAACTATAAAGAAGCATGGGAAACCATCGAATTTCTGAAGCTGCTGAAGAATACTTTCATCTATGCCTTTGTGACCATGATTGGTACACTCGTAGCCTCAGCCCTTGTAGCTTATGGTTTCGCTCGCTTCAAGTTTCCTTTCCGCAACACCTTATTTATCGTGATGATTTCAACCATCATCTTGCCCCCGGCGGTAACGTTGGTGCCGACCTATGCTTTTTTTGTGCAAGTGTTAGATTGGGGGGGGACGTGGCTACCATTGATTGTGCCGCAGATGTTTGGTAATGCGTATAATGTGTTTCTGCTCCGTCAATATTTTATGACCATCCCGCGAGAATTGGACGACGCCGCCAAGATTGACGGGGCTGGCCCGATGCGGACGTTTCTTTCCGTCATCTTGCCACAGGCTGTGCCTGCCCTTACCGCTGTTGCCTTGTTCCACTTCTTTTTTGCATGGAACGACTTCTTCGGCCCACTAATTTATCTGGCGGGCAGTCGTGATCTGCGGCCTATCACCGTTGGCCTAACCGAATTTAACGGGTTGTATCGCACAGAACCCCAACTTATTTTGGCTGCGGCTACCATCTCGATGATTCTGCCGTTGACCATCTTCTTTATCGCCCAACGGGTGTTTATACAGGGGATTGTCATCACGGGCGTTGATAAATAATGTATCTATACTTCCAAATCCTGTAAGGAGTTCGTATGTCTTCTCAGCCAACCGTGAGTTTATCCACTACCGCTAAGGAATGCGCCACCGCCTTGCTTGCGCAGATGTCGCTGCCTGAAAAAATCGGTCAGATGACTCAGGTCGAAAAAAACAGCCTGACCCCTGCCGAAGTCACTGAATTCTTTATTGGATCGGTACTCAGTGGAGGCGGAGGCAACCCCATCGCCAATGATCCCCCCCATTGGGCCACGATGGTGCGCGGTTTCCAAGAAGCGGCTCTACAAACACGGTTGGCAATTCCACTCCTCTATGGCGTAGACGCGGTACACGGGCATAACAATGTCAAGGGCGCAGTGATCTTTCCGCATAATGTGGGCTTGGGCGCGACCCGTGATGCTAATTTACTAGAACGCATTGGGCAAGTTACGGCGACTGAAATCTTGGCGACCGGGGTGCATTGGACATTTGCGCCGGCGGTGTCCGTCCCACAGGACATTCGATGGGGCCGTACCTATGAGGGCTTTAGCGAAGACACCGATGTGGTCATCGAATTAGCGACCGCCTATCTTCGCGGACTGCAAACTCCCAACGCCGAAGGGTTGTGGGCACTTCCATCGGTCAAACATTTTGTCGGGGATGGTGGCACCAAGTGGAATTCTACTAGGCCGCTTGAGTGGATGCCCGGTGGCAATTGGCAGGCCGCGACATCCTACTACAAGATTGATCAGGGCGATGTCCAGACCGATGAGGCCACCTTGCGACGTGTCCATCTGCGTCCCTATGAGGCTGCGATTGCTGAAGGGGCGCTCAATATCATGGTATCGTTTTCGTCATGGCAGGGCCTCAAGATGCACGCCCAACGTTATCTGCTGACGGATGTACTCAAAAATGAACTCGGCTTTGAGGGCTTTCTGGTTTCGGACTGGATGGCGATTCAGCAATTGAATGCTGATTTCTACACCTGCGTGGTACAGTCCATCAACGCCGGGTTGGATATGGTGATGGTGCCTTTTGAATATCAACGGTTTATCACCACCTTGACCGAAGCGGTACAAAAAGGCGATATTGCGCAATCGCGGATTGATGACGCGGTAACCCGTATTCTGCGTGCCAAATTTGAACTCGGCCTATTTGAAAAGCCGCTGGTGGACGATTCCTATCTACCTAAAGTGGGCTGTGCCGAACACCGTGCCCTTGCACGCGAGGCGGTACGTAAATCGGCAGTGCTGTTGAAAAATGAAAGCCATGTGCTGCCCCTGCCGAAGAACTCTGCGGAGGTCATTATCGCAGGCGCGGCGGCAGCGGATCTAGGAGTTCACTGTGGTGGCTGGACGATTGCATGGCAAGGCGAACATGGTGACCTAACGATCGGCACCACCGTCTACAAAGCTATCCAAGAACAAATTGGTACCACCTCCGAGATTATCTTTACTGACAGTGGGGATTTAGCCGCCGACTTAAAAGCCGATGTCGCGATTGTGGTCATTGGCGAATATCCCTATGCTGAGGGTTTTGGCGACCAGCCCGACCTGTCGCTCACCCCCGAACAAATCGCTTTAATCGAAAAAGTACGCCCCCACTGCCATAAACTGGTGTTGATTCTGCTTTCGGGCCGTCCGTTGGTTATCACCCCCCAACTACCTCTGGTGGATGCAGTGGTGGCGGCGTGGTTACCCGGAACAGAAGGCGCAGGTATTACGGACGTGCTGTTTGGTGATTATCCCTTCACTGGTAAATTGGCCTATACATGGCCCCGTACAATGGCCCAGATCGAACAAAAATCGGCGGGCCAGCCCATTACAGACCCCTTGTTCCCCTTTGGTTTTGGGCTTGCATAAGCAAAGGAAAAATCGTATGAAAATGAAACGACTGTGGTCATTGGTTTTAGTTACTGGCTTGCTGCTCGGCATTGTCAATTTTGCCCACCTCCCAACCGTGAGTTATGGGCAGGGCAGCGGTAATCTGGCCCCTGAGGGTGTCTTTGGCGAGACTTATTACGCACCCTTTCCGGTGGGTATCGAGCTAGATGGTGAATTTGAAGATTGGGATGGTGTGCCGTTGGTCTATCTGGAACGCGGCGTGGGTGGCCCTGCCGTCAATTTTGCCACCGCCGCCGATGACGAGTTTTTATACCTCTACGGCGATGTCATTGACAGTAATATCATCAGTGGCGAACACGCCGAAAACTATTGGAACGAAGATTCGCTCGAATTTTATCTGAACGGCACAGGCGATCTGAGTTTGCGTAGCTATACCGATGGCGTGGTACAAATCACCATCCCGGCCCTTAATCGAAATTTGCCCCCTGAAGAAGCCGTTATCGCGGGGGTGCGTGGCGCATCTGCCGAAGCCAAAATCTTTGCCGTCACCACCGAAAAAGGCTGGGCGGTTGAAGTGGCAGTACCACTGAACAGCAGCATTTGGGAGATTACCCCTGAGCACGAAGGCGTGATGGGTTTGCAGGTACACCTCAATGCCGCGTCGGAACTCAACCGCGATAGTAAGTTGATCTGGTCGGTATTTGACACGGGTGACCAGTCCTATCAAAACCCCAGCTTATTCGGCAAGCTAATATTTTATGAGGCCGCCGCCCAACCTGTCGCATCGGGTGTTTATCAATTTACCTCGGCACTGGATGAAGATGGCACGCTGGATGATTTTGAGAATGGCATCTGGCTGGATTATGAAGACGACCAACCCATCGGGCTTGTCCCCGGCGAAAATTCAGCCCTTGCGATTCGACAGGTGCTGCCCGAAACCGAACTTGCCCTTCCCGAACAGGACGAGGTAAACAATGTGCTGGCGGTTCAATTTGGCACGTCCGGCGGTTTCCAGCATCGCTTCACCAATGGGTCAGACGTAATTTCACTGGATTGGTCGGCCTACAATGCGGTGGGTTTCTGGGTGTCCGGTGCGGTAAGTGGCACAATCGACCTTATGACAGGTGACGCCGATTCTTGGGCCTATCCATTTGAAAATGCTGTCGAAGGTTGGGCCTATGTCATTGTGCCATTCAGCCTGTTCCAGAATACTGCTGGCAATGCCCTACCCCTGACCAATATCGCCGGCTATGGCTTTGAATTCACTTCCGCCAACGGTGTTGCCTATCTGGATGATGTGAAGCTGTTCGTGGTTGAGAACACCACCGCCGTCAGTTATCTAATCCAAGAACCCAGCGCGGCCTTCGTGATTGATGACAGCATCAATTGGGAATCGCGGGAATGGACGTTGATGTGGTCAGACGAGTTCGAGGGCGAGGCCAACACCCCCATTAACACCGAAAACTGGACATGCCAAATCGGCGGTGACGGTTGGGGCAATGGCGAAATGGAATACTACACTGACCGCGTCGAAAATGTCTCTCTGGATGGTTCTGGCAACCTTGCGATCGTCGCCCGTGCCGAAAACCCCGCTGACTACTCCTGCTACTATGGACGCTGTGCCTTTACGTCGGCCCGCTGTATCACCGCCGATAAGGTCGAGTTTACCTATGGTCGGGTTGAAGCCCGTCTAAAGATTCCCTATGGGCAGGGAATTTGGCCCGCTTTCTGGATGCTCGGCGCGAACTTTAGCGAGGTGGGTTGGCCCAATTCTGGCGAGATTGACATTATGGAAAACGTCGGTTATGAACCCCGCACCGTGCATGGCACCGTACATGGGCCGGGTTATTCCGGTGCCAGCGGCGTTGGTGGTGGGTATAGCTTGGATGAGGACTTCTCCGCCGATTTCCACGTCTATGCCATTGAATGGGATGCCCATGTCATCCGCTGGTATGTGGACGGCACTCTCTACAATTCTGTTTCCTTGAACGACCTCCGCAACCGCGAGTGGGTGTTTGATCATGACTTTTTCTTGCTCCTAAATGTTGCGGTAGGTGGTGGCTGGCCCGGTTATCCTGATAAGACAACCGAATTCCCCCAAACCATGTTGGTGGATTATGTGCGGGTGTATGAACTTGCCTCAAATTAGGTACAGCGGATGGGCCAAGTTGACCCTACGGAGATGTATGGATTGAGGAAAAGTAACGGATAGTTTGTTCAGGGGCGGTGAATAATGATCATCGCCCCTTTGATTTTATCGCTGAGGATTGGACTTGTCTTTAGATGCTGCATCAAACGCCGCGATGGTTGCACTAGATTGGTTATTCTGGAAAAAGGCTGCCATCGTGACCATTGCCACTGTCAAGCCAATGCCGACTACAATCCCACCGATGACCGAAAGGGCCGTATCCGCATCACGCCCCAAGCCGACAATCGTCAGCGCTGCGACATTAATCGTGCCGGAGATGAGGCCGATGTTCATAATCGTCGCAAGGTTGCGCCGTATCGCCACATACCCCCCGACCAAACTTGCAAAAAACACCACCAAAAAAATGATTGATAGGCCGTTCATAAGCTACCCTTTCTGGCTCACCGTTTCTTGCGATTCATCAAACCGACTGCTCAAAATATTACGTGCTTCCCACAGTTCAGGAAATAGCTGCCATTGCAAAGTCGAAACAAGATAATCATGGGTCGTTCCGCCTGTCCCCATCACCCCCGCGCCAATCGTGCGCTGTACCAGATGGATATGGCTATAACGCCACCGCTGCACCGTCTGATCTAAAATCGAGAGCATATCAGCGAGGGCATAAAATTCGGGGTAGGTCGGCGGGTCGGCATAGATACTGGCGATGTCCGGCACATGATGGCGGGTCAGCAGTTCAATAAACACATCATGGATAGACGGCTCATCTAGGCGGCGATGCACCGTTTCCCAATGGCTATCTTTGGCAAGCTGGCGGCGTACCCATTCGACATGCCGTTTATCGTGCAGACCTGCCAAAAATTCAATCTCGCGGAATTGATAGGATTGCAGCCCAGAACCCGGCGCAAGCAGTTGGCGAAATTGGTGGAAGGCCATCGGTGGCAAGGTATGCAAGTGTTCAGCGGTATGGCGGGCATTTTCGAAAATCGCGCTGACCTGCCCAATCAATCGAACCGCCTCCAAAATTTCATCCTGCTGCATGGCAGTGCGTGCCCGTTCCAGATGATGCAGTGCCAGCTTAAACCACAATTCATGAATCTGGTGAATCAAAATGAAATGCAGTTCATCGGGATGATCGGACAGTGGCTGTTGGGCCTCTAGCAGCGCCTCCAAATGCAAATAATCGGCGTAATTGGTCATACGCTTCTCGGACATTAATTCCCCCTTAAAATTGCCCGTACCGGACTGCCACACACATCGGCGATTTTCAGCGGCAGGGCTACCAGTTCATACTTGCCATCGGGCACGCCACGAAAAATCATCGTCTCGAGATTCAAAATCCCATAGTGGCGCAGACGGTGATGGCACACCAATTGGGTATCGTCGAACCGGTCTACTGAGGGCATATCCACCCCCAACAGCACCACCCCTTGCGCTCCTAGCCAATCAATTAATTCGGGCGTGGGATAAGGAAAATCTTCGGGCCATTGGTCGTCGGACAGATCGCTGACCCATGTGTGAATCAACAACCGTTGTAATCCGGTCAGATCATGCCCATCGAAATCAGCAGGCACGATGCCCCCATTCTGTCGTGTAATCGTCACTAGATGAGCTGGTCCGATGTATTTTTCCAATAGCAGTTCGGCGGGATGCGGGCCATCATCGGCATAATGATAGGGCGCGTCGGCATGGGTTCCGGTGTGGGCGCTCATCGTCAGGGTCGTCAGATTGACCGACGCCCCTTTTTGGATATCCAGCACTTGTTGATACGAAAATTTCGCATCACCGGGCCACACGGCAAGGGTATTTTTGATGGTACGGGTTACGTCGTAGATTATCATGGCTTAGGTCACGAATGCCTTGTTGGTTGCATGTTTTTCCCACGCCCCACTACTGAGAATTTCGGCAATCGCGTCCATCGCCTGCTGCACTTCTTCATCGGTGTTATAGAAATGCGGCGAAATGCGAATCCCAGCCTTGGGGCGATAATCAATCACGATATTCCGGGCCAATAATTCCCGCGAAACCTCGTAGGCATGGGGCGGATTGATGGCAACGGCGCCCCCACGTTCGGCGGGATTACGCGGCGCAGTCACTTCATAACCAGCGGCATCGGCCATTTCGACGAGTTTGGCCGTCTGGCGCATGGACTTCCGCCGAATATTTTCGACCCCCACCTGCGCAATGACATCAATGCCGGGTTGGATGGCGTGTAGATTGGGAATGGCGGGGGTGCCATTCAAAAAGCGGAAGGCATCGTCGCGATAATCAATCTCGTCCACCTCAAATTCAAAGGGGCGTTTGTGGGCCATCCAGCCGGTCAACTTTGGCTCGAATTTATTGATGAGATCAGGCCGCACATACAGGAACACCCCCCCCGGCCCACCGCACATCCATTTCAGCACTCCACCGAGATAAAAATCAACATTCAGATCAGTTACATTAAACGGCACAATCCCACCCGCGTGATAGCCATCCAAAATGACCGTCGCGCCGACTTGATGCGCTTTTTCAATAATCGGCTTCACATCCAAAATATAGGCACTGCGGAACAACACATGGCTAATCGGCACAAGCAAGGTGCGTTCATCAATCGCGTCTACAATGCGCTGCACATTGACCGAGACGCCGTCTTCACTGGGAATCATTTCCATTTCGATATGTGGCGGCAGCATCCCACGTAGGACATAATAGACCGACGGAAAAATACCCGCTTCAATCACGACTTTGTTACGGGGGCCATTAAAATCGAAACACGTCAGCAACAGGCCTTGAGCCAGCGAGATATTCTGGTGGATGGTCACGCTATTGGGTAGGGCACCGATGATTTCACCAACGCGATTGCCCACCCGGATATTTAAATCCCACCAGCCTTCGCCCCATGCTCGGACGCCGCGACTGGCCCATGTATCGGCATATTCGCGCAGGCTATCATAGACGCCACGCGGCATTGCCCCCAACGAATTACTGACAAGATAATTGCTTTGTTGCAAAATAGGAAACTGGTCACGCCAGTTCAAAAGCGGATCATTCTTGGTGGTCATGCTGTTACTCAAGGAATATAGAGTGTAAATTTTCGCTAGTGTAGATCAATTTTTCCTTTGTTACCAGCGGCGAACCTTTTCTAAAGTAGGAGTAGATTCATGACCAGTGTAAACATCGGGTTAGCCCAGATATATCCCAAATTTGGCGATGTAGCCCACAACGTCAATCGCCACTTGGAATTGATGGAACAGGCCGCCGCCCAACAGGTGGACTTGCTCGTTTTTCCTGAGCTATCGCTGACAGGCTATGCGCTAAAAGACCTCGTCGCAGAAGTGGCGTTGACACCCGTCAGCCCTGAGATGCAGCGACTGTGCGCGGCTAGCCAGCGTCTCAATATAGACATCATGGTCGGCTTCGTGGATGTTGACCCGCGCAGTCGGTTTTATGTAGCAGCGGCCTACATTGGGCAAGGTGAAGTGCTGCATGTGCATCACAAAGTCTATCTACCCACTTATCATCTTTTTGAAGAGGGACGTTTTTTTGCATGGGGCGACCATATCCGCGCTTTTGATACCCGCTTTGGGCGGATTGGGATGTTGATTTGTGAAGATTTCTGGCATATCTCGCCACCCTATTTGTTATGGCTGGATGGGGCGGATCTTCTACTGCTGCACAGTGCCAGCCCGGGGCGGGGATTGGATGAAAGTGAACGCTTGGGCAGTTCGCGCTGGGTGGAAATCGCCAACCAAGCCTATGGCAACTTCTTTACCAATTACATCGTACATTGCAGCCGAGTAGGTTTTGAGGATGGCTTCAATTTTTCCGGCGGCAGCAGCATCGTTGACCCAAATGGCGAGTTTTTGGTAAAAGCGCCATATTTTGAGGAAACGCTAGTCACTCATGCCATTGATTTGAACGAAATTCGGCGGACTCGTGCGCGGTTGCCTGTGCTGCGGGATGAGCGTACCGGATTAGTCGCCAAGGAACTGGCACGCATTTTAAACCGAATATCGTAAAGAAAACATTAAGATTTCTCAATTCAGATTATACAAATTCACGACAAAAATGGGTTGCAAAAGAATTGAGAAATAATTTAGAATGTAATCATCAATAAAGAATTATCCATTCTACTGAGGAGATTTCAACATGCTGTATCTACCACGTGAAAAAGGCCAAGGCCTCGTCGAATATGCACTCATCTTGGTATTGGTCGCCGTTGTCGTGATCATCATCTTGGTCTTGCTTGGCCCCGCCATCGGCAACATCTTCTCGTCAATCATCAGCGCGCTGTAATCTGCGGCTTGATAAGACAATGCCCCCAGCAATGGGGGTTTTTGTTTTAATAGCTAGGATTTTCTTCCTCAACAAAAAATTCTTGAGCCATCCGCATCAGCTCCTCAATTCGATCTGGCAGCACTTCTTTACTCTGAAAATAGCGCTCCATCAATTCCAATGGATTTAATCCTTCGGGTGTAGGCCCAAGCCGCATTCGGGTAGGATGCTGCACATCACGCTGTATGGCAGCAACGATACTCGCTCCGCTTTCACGGATAGTCTGCTCAATGGTTTTCATCTGAATCAGATTATGAGTTTCGGGGTCGGTTTTGATGATAACCCGCACCACCGCATCTTCAACATCTGTTCGGGCGATTTCCTCCAACACCACTTGGGTGGGGTTACCCGCATGGCGCGCATCTACCCGCACAGTCAAAAATCGGCGCGATTTCGGTAGAGGCACAAATTCCCATTGGGTATAGCCGCGTTCAATTTCAGCGTAGATGAAACCTTTTTCATCCCCCTCCTCGCTAAAATCAATGCGCTCCATGCTGCCACTGTATATGACAGGTGGGGCATCTTGGCGACCAGCGGTCAGGTTTTGATGGCGATGCACATGCCCAAGCGCCACATAGTCCCACGTAGGGTCGGCAATTTCGGCAAGGCCAATCGCCACATCACGCCCAATCATGACCTGCCGCTCACTGCCCGTCACCGCGCCATCCACCCAAAAATGGCCGGTCAAGATACGTGGTGCATCGGATTGCGACGCTTGTTGGGCCAATTCTCGAATCACTAATTCAAGCTGATGGCGCAGGGCCGAGTCCAAATCGGACAAGGTGCGGCGGGTACTCAGTTCTTCATCGCCTTCTAACAAACGGGCACGAACCGGATAGGGGGCAGTACCGACCTGAACTATTCCACCATTGGTTTCAATTTGGTGTAACTGATATTGATCACCGAGCGTGACATTGGGTACGCGCAAGGTGTCATAAATCTCAAGGCTAGAGGCTTTTTTCACATTAATGGGCAAATCGTGATTGCCGACCAGCAGCACAACTGGACAAATCTTGGCTAAATCCAGAATGCGCCATGCAAATTCACGCTGAAAAGTGGGATTGGGGTTGCGGGTCTTAAAAGCATCACCCGCAAAAATCGCAAGGTCAACCGCGTGCTGTTCGGCAAACCCGACCATCTCGTCCATGCGCCGCAGAAAATCCATAACCCGCGTAGATAACCCCGTCGCCGGGTCGGTGCGTCCATAGTTTTCCATTCCAATATGCACATCGGCAAAATGGAGCAACTTTATCAATGTGAATTCCCTTTATGAAAAAAACTAAACATTTCGTTGTAGGACGGTTGCCCTGCTACTATAATCGCACTAGACTGCTTAAACATACCATAAATTCAATTGCGAGGGCAGGTATGGCTACAAAAATCACATGGCTAGGCCACTCAGCGTTTAAGATTGACACCGGCACTCATACGATACTCATTGACCCATTTCTCACCGGAAATCCTCTCGCGCCAGTCAAGGCCGATGACTTGCACCCTGATTTTATCCTACTCACACATGGGCACGGTGACCATGTCGGCGACACAGTGAGCATTGCTAAACGCACCAATGCCACCGTTGTCGGCAATTTTGAGGTGGCAAATTGGATCGCTAAACAGGGCGTGAAAAATGTCAGCCCACAAAACACAGGCGGCACAGGAAATTACGCCTTTGGTAGCGTGAAATTGACTATCGCCTTCCACAGCTCCTCCATGCCAGATGGCAGTTATGGCGGACAACCCAACGGACTACTGATTACGCTCAGCGGTGGCTTGAAGATTTACCATTCAGGCGATACGGCCTTCTTCTCGGATTTCCAACTCATCGGGGAGGCGGGAGTAGATGTTGCCATGCTGCCGATTGGCGATTTCTTTACGATGGGGCCAGAAGAATGTGTGCGGGCTGTCAGGTTGGTACGCCCACGTTATGTTTTGCCCACCCACTACAATACCTTCCCGCCGATTGTGCAAGATGCGGCTGAATGGGCCAATATGGTGACCCGCCGTACCGAAGCGGCTGCTATCGTGCTTGACCCCGGTGGTAGTCACGATTTTTAGCTGCAAACAAAAGAGCCTATCTCGCAGAACAGGGGATAGGCTCTTTTATTCAGTTTGATAAAAAATGTTGTCGTCGGGAATTAGTCCCCCGACTCAATGGGAGTCGGATTTCCGGCAAGGCGTGAACCCATTTTGTGACCAATTAGTTTTTCGAGCGCCATGGTATGGCTGCAAACGCCGCGTGTATGGAAAAAGCTGCACGTGCATGACCACTGCCCATTGTCATAGGTAATGTGGTGTTGGTCGTTTTCCCCATGAAATGTTACTTGAAATTGGGTGAATTCAACCCGATCCGGTTGTTCGGCATAACGTTTGGCTTTTTCAATTTTACCGATCATTGCGTTGTCCATTGAGTGCCTCCTAAGATTATTGATCTGGATAGTGCCTAGAAACGAACTGAAATAAAATAAAAAGACACGCTTTACGCAGGCGTGTCTTGTTCATCCAACAGGATGGTCTTTGATGTCAATTTTGTAGGGGATTTTCAGCATACCCCGCAATCCTTTAAACAGCTTTTTAAGATTATTTAAAGTATAGGGAGATTCGATTTTAATGTCAAATGATTACTGACATAAAAATTCGCTACAAATTCCACGTGCGAAAATCACCTTAACTATCCAGCCAAGCGGCCAATTGCACCGAATTTTCGATCCCAACAGCCGTCACTTCTTTGTTGATGCGTTTGACCAAACCCGCCAAAACTGCTTTGGGGCCAAGTTCAACAAAATGAGTGATGCCCGCCTGAACCATCCCTTGCACACTCTCTGTCCATCGCACAGGTGAGGTTAATTGAGCACTGAGTTCATCTTGAATCATAGCGGCGGTGGTCAGCGGCGCGGCTGAGACATTGCCAATCACAGGGATTTTAGGAACTGCGATAGGTGTGTTTTTGACGGCGGTGCGGAATTCTTCCTGTGAGACGGCCATTAGTGGTGAATGGGCCGCGATACTCACCGCTAATTTCAACGCCCGTTTTGCGCCGCGTTCTTTGGCGAGAGTCAACGCATGATCGAGGGTTTGATCATCACCAGAAATCACGGTCTGGCCGGGGCAGTTGTCATTTGCGACCACGACAATTCCCCCTGTCGCGGCACACGCATCCTCACACAATTGGCGCAGAGTGACAATATCTAGCCCCAAGATAGCTGCCATCGCCCCCGGCGATTTTTCACCCGCCTCACGCATCAGGCGGCCACGTTCACGCACCAATTTTAAACCTGTCCCAAATTCCATCGCCCCAGCGGAGGTAAGGGCTGTCAATTCTCCCAGACTATGCCCCGCAACATTGGCCGGGGTTGCTGGCGATTGACCCCGCGTTGCAAGTTCGGCGTTTAGCGCGGCAAGGAGAGCAATCCCAGTAATATATAGGGCTGGCTGGGTATTATAGGTTTCATCCAGTTGTTCGGCGGGGCCATCAAAACACAATTTGCTAAACGGCAAGCCCAATTGGGCATCGGCTTGGGCAAAGATTTCACGGGCAGCCGGGTATTGGGCAGCGATTTCAGCCCCCATGCCAACAGCCTGTGAACCTTGACCGGGAAAAACAAGGGCGGTAGTTTGCCAGTTAATCATTGTTTCACTTCCTATACAGCAATAGAGGCGGATTTTGGCCCGCCCCTACTGAAAAATCTCTGAATATTCAGGCTACTAGTAATTGACCTCGCCCGTGTCGCCAAATGGTGACGGCGGTTGCTGACCGGGTGGCTGCTGCTGCGGAGGCATGGGCGCACGCGGCGGCGGGGTATATCCACCACCACCCTGCGGCGGTATGCCGGGAGGTGGGCCTTGGAAGGGCTGTTGGGGTGGTTGCTGTGGCGGACGCGGCTGCATTGGCGGTTGCTGCGGAGGCATTCCTTGTGGTGGAATACCCTGCGGCGGACGCTGTTGCGGTGGCATCTGAGGTGGCGGCTGTTGTGGATACGGCTGCATTGGTGGCTGCTGCATCGGCGGCGGTGGCGCAAATTGCGGCGCAGGTTGTGGTGGTGGCGGTGCGTATTGAGGCGGCGGCGTCTGCGGCATGGGAGCCATCGGTTGAGTACCAGAACCCATCGGCATACGCACCGGGGGTTCAATCACTTCTTCACCCTCTTTTTGCCAAACCGCAATTTCAACCGTCAAACGGTCAAAGAAACTGTGGGGGGGCAGAGCGCCATCACCATATTGCATATCCACAATACGAATTTGCGCCCGTAGAGTCTGCGTTTCCAAGATGGTGGTTGCACCGGGGGCTGCCAAGACAGGTTCGCCACGAGCCGCTAATTTGGCCCGAATCGCATCGTCATTAAAGGCGTGTTCGGACATCAAGACATGGGTTACGGTGCTGATGTCGTTTTTGTCGAAAATCCAGACTTCGGTGGCGGTGACTTTCTTGGGATCGCCTACCCCGATGGTGTCTGCAATACCTGAACCGCATTCACCCAAAAAGGTGTTATTGGCGTCGGCGAGTTCGATGGCAAACGAGTCATCGTAATAATTATCGCCCCCCAGATAGGTGGACATAAACTGCGTGACCGGTGGGGAATCGAAAATGGTACGCTGGGTCGCTGCCATTTCTTTAGCAACGGCTCGTGCTTCCCGTTCAGCCCGCAGCTTCATATCGGTTTCGCTGGGAGCGCCCTTGGTTAGCCGCTTGATGATTGGGCCGATGATGGGCAGTTCGTAAATACCATAAATGGCAAAGAGTAGCGTTGGCAAAAGCAAGACTACAAGCATCCCTAAGAACCCAAGCAGAGGAACAATAACATTGTTCCAGAAACCGGGGTCAGGATATTGGTCTATCTTGGCTTGGGCATCGCCCTTCACGCTATCCGCTACTGGTTTAAGTGCCTCCAATTGGCCGACCAACACCGCATTATCCGCGTTTTCACTTTGCAGACGGGTGATGTCGTCGGTCGTGATGCCTGCATCAACCAGCTTGGTTTGGGCTTCTTCAACCGGGTTAAAGTCACTGGCACCCTGAACCGCCACTATCTCGTTCCAAGTCTCATATTCGGCCGCTAGACCCTTGAGCCACTGGTCACGATAGGTATCACCCATTTGGACTGGCTCGGCATTATTCTCAAATTTAACTGGCACAAATACGTAGACCAACAACATACCCAATACGACGCCAAAGAGAATCCAGAAAAAGCGCCGCAATGCGGGTTTAAAGGCAGTCAGAATGACATCGTATTGTTTAATAACGTGAACAATTCTTTGCATAAGCGTAGCCTCTATTCCGTCCGGCAGGCGGCCCGTGCAGGCGCGTCCTTTTCAACAGCAAATGTGAACATTTTAACGTGAGGCCATTGTACATTAAGCCTCGCAAGTGTACAAATTTATGTCTAGCCTTCGTTAAGAATTTTAGAGCAGGTCTTTCCTACCCGCATCTTGAAGTTGTTTGACAACGGTGCGGATGTCTTGGGCCTTGTCACGGCGACAAATAAGCAGGGCATCCTCCGTATCTACAATGACCAAATCTTCCACGCCAATTGTCACCACCAACCGTTTGCTCAAGACCAGCGTGCCTGTCGTATCAAGCATAATGGCATCGGTATCCTTGGTGTGGAGAACGTTTTCGTGGTCGTCACCACGTTTGTTATGCAGCACTTCGTACAAAGCCGACCAACTGCCAATATCGCTCCAACCAATATCGGCGGGAATTACCGCAACATTGGACGCTTTTTCCATAATGGCATAGTCGAGCGAGATTTTTTCCATATCTGACCAAACTTTTTGGATAACCCCTGTATAGTCTGGCGTACCGTAGGCTTGGCGGATGATTTGCAGATTTTGATAGATGCCCGGTTTCTGCTTTTCAAACTCGGCGAGGGCTTGCGAGGCTTTCCAGATAAACATGCCCGCGTTCCAGCTATAGGCCCCGCTGGTCAAAAATTCAATAGCAGTGGCGTGATCGGGTTTTTCGCGGAAGCCCTCCGATGTATAAACTTTATAGCCGCCAACGGCCTCCAATAAGTCGCCCCGTTTGATATAACCAAATCCCGTTGAGGGGTAACTTGGTGAGATACCGAGGGTAACGATTTTGCCTTTTTGGGCCATCGCGTAGGCGGATTTGAGAACATTTAGAAACGCCTCAATATCGGTGATATGGTGGTCAGCGGTCAGAACAGCAATCACGGCTTCGGGGTCTTGGGCGGCGATATGCATCGTGCCTAATCCAGCAGCCGGGCCACTATCACGGCCAAAGGGTTCAACGAGAAAATTTTTGGCGGGCAGTTCCGGGGTATCGCGCCGCAATTCATCGACATGATTTTGACCCGTCACGACAAAAATGCGCTCCGGGGGCAGCAATGGAAACAAGCGTTCAACGGATACCCGAAACATTGAATGTTCACCAACCAAGGGGAGGGATTGTTTGGGGCGATTTTGACGGCTAAGAGGCCAAAGACGTGTCCCGCCACCGCCTGCCATGATAATTGCATAGAAATGCTCGGTCATGATTATTTCTCCATCTGATACTATCGAAAACTTCACCCGTTGGTGAATGAATCAAGGTCTACGTTGGGTGCAATCTGGAACATCATCGCGCCAACACTTTGTACCAAACCCTTCAATTCCATCACCGTCATCATAGAGGCGACTTGATAAATGGGTAGGCCACTTTGAATGCTGATGTCATCGAGATGAACGGGTTCAAGCGCAATGATTTCTAATAACCGCGCCTCCTCTGGCGAATCCGGGACAATGGATTTGACCGCCTGTTTAGTTTGTAGAGTGTAGCGGCTAATATTGAGTTCCTCTAGCACGTCCTCTGGGCGCATCACCAACTTTGCCCCATCTTGAATCAGACTATTGGTGCCCTCGCTGTTTGGTGATGTAATGTTGCCGGGAATGGCAAACACGTCGCGCCCCTGTTCCAACGCGAATTGGGCCGTCAATAGCGCACCGCTGCTTTTTGGCGCTTCAACAATCAGCACCCCCAATGAAAGGCCGCTGATGATACGATTTCGCGCCGGAAAATTTTCGGCTAGGGGGGGCGTGCCGGGGGGATATTCGGTAATGATTGCGCCAACCCCCTCATCGACAATTTTGGTGGCAAGGTTGCGGTTTTCGGATGGGTACAGTTGATCTATGCCATTACCCATCACCGCGACAGTTCGGCCCCCCGCCGCGAGGGCTGCCTCGTGCGAGACGGTATCGAGTCCACGCGCCAGACCACTGACCACCGTTACGCCTGCATGGGCCATTGCAGTTGCCATACGCCGCGCAATTTCTAGGCCATAGGTAGTGGCTTTGCGTGTCCCAACCATCGCAAGGGCCAGATCATCTTCAGGAAAAAGCCGACCCCGTACATAGAGCAGCGGCGGGCCATCGGGCACTTCACGTAAAAGGGTCGGGTATTCGTCATCATCAAGTGTGCAAATATGGGCGTGGGCACGCTGAATCTTGTCAAAAATAGGGTCGAGTTTGGGTTCTTTGCGAAATTTAAGGAAGGTGTTAAGGGCTTGTTCGCCTAGTCCAGCATTCAGCAATTCTCTGGGATCAGCATCCCACGCCGCTTCCATATCGTGGTCAAAATAGGCCCACAGCGCCCGTAATCGGCTCGGCCCAATGCCTTTGACTAGACTAAATCCAACCCAAGCGTGTTCCCGGTGCATATGTGCAGAGCCGGTTTAGGTGCCGTCGCCGTCTACATCCGGCTCATCATCAGAATCGTCTACTTCCTCACCGGGGAGTAAGCCAATCAAGGGGGTAATGATGATTTTGCGACTGGCCCGGTCAATGGATTGTATGACTTCTTCGGTGTCGGGGATTAAGACATCACCGCGGCTGCCTCCACGCAGCAAGTAGACATCATTCGCGCCCGTCTCCATGATTTCCGCGACATCGCCCAAATATTCATCGGTGTCGGTGTAGACGGCCATACCCACAATTTCAAACAGATAAACTTCACCGTCTTCGAGTGGGAGAGCATCACGTAGCGGGATCATGACAAATTTGCCGCGCAGAATTTCCGCCTCATTACGATCGGCAATTCCATCCACCGCCAACAACAGTACATCGCGTTCTTGGCGCAGACGGGTTACTTTGTAACGGGTGGCACTGCGGCGGTCAAATTTGTCCGTGCCTAGGTAAATCGTCTCGAGGTCTTCAAAAAGTTCTGGCAACCGGGTAATGATTTGCATCCGCAGTTCGCCCCGAATGCCATGTGGACGGACAATTTTGCCCAACACAAGGAAATACGGTTCGCGCGGATTATCGGAGGGTTGATTAGTCAATCTTCAACGTCACCCGTTTGCCTTCGCGTGCTGCCATTGCCCGCAGCAAAACCCGCAAGGCGCTGGCAACACGACCATCTTTACCAATTACCCGGCCTGCATCCTCCGGGGCAACATGCAGCTTGAGAATGACCAAATTGCCATCTGGTTCAACACCGACCTCAACCTGTGAGGGGTCATCTACCAATGATTTGGCGACATATTCAACAAGTTCTTTCATCTCGGCCCTCCATGATTAGGACGACAGCGGATAAAACGTTCAGACCAATTCTTTAGTTGGCCGATTCCTTCTTAAGAGGGGCCATAAAGCGGGTCTTGGGGCTGATTGGGCCAGCGGCTTCTTTCTTGGCAACGGCTTCGGCAACCAAAGATTCTAGGCTTTCACCCTTTTTCAAACGCTCATAACGATCCAGTGTGCCCGTCTTACGCAGGATCATGGTCATGGATTCGGAGGGTTGAGCGCCATTACTCAGCCAATATAACATTCGTTCTTCGGCAAATTCAACCGTTTCGGGCTGTGTACGGGGGTTATAGTGACCGAGAATTTCGATATAGCGCCCATCTCGTTTGGCACGTTGATCGGCGGCAACAATACGATAGACAGCTTGGCCTTTTTGGCCTACACGACGCAAACGAATGCGTACCATGATAGTTTATTGCTCCTTACAGCATGTATTCATTTTCGGGTTTAACGGAGACCGGGCATTCGTGGAGGTCGTCCCCCCGCACCACCCAGTTCCTTCATCATCTTTTGCATATCGCGGAACTGGCTTAGGAGTTGGTTAATGTCCTGCACCGTTGTTCCACTCCCTGCGGCAATCCGTTTTTTGCGGCTGGCGTTCAACATTTTGGGATTACGACGCTCTTGCGGAGTCATGGAGAGGATAATCGCCTCGACCCGTTTCATCCGCTTTTGGGCATCTTGGTCATTGATATTCAACTGTTTCCGCAGATTACCAACGCCGGGAATCATTTCTAGGATTTTGGAGAATGACCCCATTCGGCTAATTTTTTGGAGTTGTCCCAAGAAATCTTCAAGGTTGAACTCATTTTTCATCATCTTCTTTTGTAGGCGCATCGCTTCTTCTTCATCGTAAAGCTGTTCAGCTTGTTCGATGAGCGAGAGCATGTCACCCATACCGAGAATCCGCGAGGCCAGACGGTCGGGATAGAATACCTCAAATCCGTCTAACTTTTCGCCTGTTGTCAAGAACTTAATCGGAACCCCGGTTACTTCACGCATGGAGATGGCAGCACCGCCACGCGCATCACCGTCCACTTTGGTCAGAATCAGCCCGGTTAGGCCAACTCGCTGATTAAAGCCTTCGGCAATTCGCACCGCTTCCTGCCCCGTCATCGCATCCGCCACCAGCAAAATTTCCGCTGGACTGGTGCGTGCTTTGATCGCCTCCAATTCTGCCATCAGAAGATCATCAATCTGCAAACGGCCTGCCGTGTCTATAATCACGACAGTCGCTCCGGCATTTTTGGCGGCTTCAACCCCTCTCGCACAGATGTCGGGTGGGGAGGATGTCACGGTTTCAGCGTAATACGGCATGTCAATTTGCTTGGCGAGCGTGACCAACTGGTCAATCGCTGCTGGACGGTAGGTGTCAGCGGCGACCAGCCAAGGTTTACGATTATCGCGGCGCAGATGCAGGGCCAGTTTTGCCGCAGTGGTGGTTTTACCCGACCCCTGCAACCCCACTAACATAATCACGCGCGGAGAGGGGCCGCTGAGATTAAGCCTGCCTGCTTCACCAAGTGTGGCAACCAATTCCTCATTGACGATCTTGATGACCTGTTGGGCCGGACGAAGGCTTTTCGCTACTTCCGATCCGATTGACCGTTCACGCACGCGCTTGATGAATTCTTTTGCTACTTTGAGGTTGACATCGGCTTCAAGCAATGCGATACGCACTTCACGCAGGGCCGTATCTACATCGGCCTCGGTGAGCGTACCTTTGCGCCCAAGCTGTCCAAAGACATCTTGCAGGCGGTCACTCAGGTTTTCAAACATCGGCATAGGGAATTTTTTACCTGCTCAATTTGCCATGCTGTTGGAAACAGGCCGATTTTAAGGGAGGAACGGCTTATAGTCAAGGTAAAAAGTCGGTTAACAAAAAACCCCTCCATCACCAAAACTGGATGCACTGGAGGGGCCTGAACCCAAAACTTTAGGACAATCAGCCGCCACGCATGGGCATAATCACATGCACAAAATGGTCTAGGCCATCGTCATCGGTTTTCATCGGGCGCACCACGCCGGGGTCGGTGGAGGTGTTGGTTTCAATGACAACCTGATCTTCTTTAATCACATTTAGTACATCAATCAGATAGCGGATGTTGAAGGAAATATCTACACTCGTGCCATCCACTGAGGCCGTCACCAAACTTTCGTTATCGCCTTTTTCGTTGGATTGACCACGCACCCGCATTTCGCCGGGGCCAACGCCATCGTCGGAAGGGATAATCGAAATCTTGGTAGTAAAAGCATTATCGCGGGCAAACACTTCGGAACGTTTGCAGGCCAGCAGCAATTCATCCCGATAGACAGTGGTCAGGGTACTCTTTTTGCGCGGGATAATCCCTTCATAATCCGGAAACTTGCCTTCAATCAGGCTGGACACTACATCCACTTCCGCCAGATGGAACATAACTTGGCTGCGACCTTCTGGCATCGAGATATAAATCAGTTCGTCCTCATCCGAGATGATGCGAGCTACTTCTTGCAGTGCACGCGCTGGAATAATAATGTTGACGGCCTGTTTGACCGGGTTTTCAATATAGGCTTTGCGTACCGACAGCCGATACCCATCCGCCGAGGCCAATGTAATCACATTGTCTTCAAACCGAGCAAGGATACCAGTCAGCACTGGGCGGTTATCATCTTTGGCGGCAGCAAAAGCGACCTGTTCAATCATCTCGCGGAATTCGTGGGCGGGAACGGCTACCCCGTCGGCACTGGCTTCAGGAATTAATGGAAACTCGGAAGCGTCAATGCCTTTAATATTGGTGGTCGTACCCCCGCAACGTAAATTGATCGTCTGGGTACGCACATCTAGTTCCATATCCACCCGTTCAGGCGAAAGATTGCTGACGAGTTCATACAGGGTACGGGCTGGTACAGTTACCGCGCCATCCTGCTCCACTTTTGCGCCGATCCAAACCGAAATGCCCAATTCAAGATTGGTCGCGGAAAGTTTTAGGCGAGAATCTTCGGTGGAAAGTAGCACGTTTGCCAAGATGGGTAGGGTTGGGCGCGAACTGATCGCCCGGTTGACAATACTCAGACCTTTTTGCAGATTTTCTTGCAGAACAGAAACACGCATGTTGAGAGTTCTCCGCAGGGCTTCGCGCCGTTATTTTCAAATTTTTTGCAAGTCGTGTAACCTGAAAATTATAACCTCAAACCCTGTAAACGCAAGGGTTTCCGCACTTTTGTTCTAGCACCCATTCGGAACTGAGATATTTGGTGCGATACCGATTTGATCTACGTCATACTGAAAAACGATACGACCTGTCACCGGACGATTGCCGAACAACAACGTAGCTTGGTAGACATTCATTTCAACCTTGTAGCGGGTCACGATGTTATATTCTGGCGCAACCCACAACTCACCCGTCAAAATATCAATCGCATTGGTCGTCTGAATGGATGGGTAGTTCATTTGGGACGGCGTAAAGCCATACTGCCACGATTTGTAGCCATTAATCAGTTCATCAGGGCGGCCTGTGGGTTGGGCTAGACTGATTCCACCGAGTAATTGCCCCCCCTGCAAAGTTGCAATATCACGGATTTTGGCGGGGTCAGTGATGCACACCCCATTGGGATTGAGCATATAGAAATTATTGCTTAGGCGCACCACGTCCAAATTGCTGGCATCCCCCGAAAATACATTACCCAAAAATTCAATCCGTACCTGACGCGCCACATTAAAATCATCGTTCCAAATCTCGACGCGCATGGTACTTTGGATATTGGTCGGATCGTCCGGGGTCGGTTCGCTGTACGCCCCGTCAAAATTGACCGTGATGACCACATGCGAATAGACCGCTGTGCGTAAATTATCATCAATGCCGGGGAATGACACCGTTGCAAAACCCGGTGGCGGCGCGACCTGTGTTAAATAGATGGCGGTCTGCAAATCGGTCAGGGTAGCAAGGGTGGGAACAACCACCTCTTCATTACCCGTCAGTTTGTCCACCTCATCACAGGCACCAACCAACAAACCAATGAGACTTAGCACTAAGGCCATGCTCCAAAATCGTACCCGTCCGGGATGACGACCCGTTTGTTCCATTCAGATTCTCCCTACAAAACCATTGCCGCTACAAAACCATCCCCAACCGGGATAATGGTCGAAAGCAAGCGTTTATCTGCCGCAACACGACGATTAAACGCATCTATATGTTTCACACCATTAGCGCGGGCGGGGTCGGGCACTTTCGCCACAAGGCTGCCATGTTGAAAAGCATTATGCGCGGTGATCAGGCCACCCGAACGCACATGGTTAACTGCCCATTCCAAATACACCTCATAGCCTTCTTTATCCGCATCAATAAACACCAGATCAAATGGGCCTTTAAGGGTATCCAATGTTTTAGTAGCCGCCCCTACCAATATTTCTACTTTGTGGCTGACCCCATTGGCGTCCAAATTTTCACGGGCGATGTCGGCATGTTTTTGCTCCAATTCCAGCGTAATTAACTTGCCATCATCGGGCAGGCCGCGTGCAATCCATGTCGCACTATATCCTGCCAATGTCCCAATTTCGACTACCTGCTTGGCTTGAATCAGGCGGGTCAAGAACATCAACATCCAGCCTTCTTCGGCGCGTAAATCAATCTGGGGAAGTCCTTGTGCAGCGGTCTTTTCACTGATTTGGCGCTGGGCCTCGGTTTCATCCACGTACAAATCCACAATATATTGTGACAGGGCATCCTGAATTTCAGGTTCAAAAACCAAATGGCGACGCTGAGACATGATTTTTGGTTCCTCAACTAATCCAGTCGCGGTTGGCGACATCCCAATTTCGATGACGATAAGCACGTTTACATTCAATACAGACAAGGGCGCTATCCAAACGACGGTCAGTCCGCCAGCGGAAACGGACGGTCGCCAGATGATGGGAGCAGGTTGGACGATAACATACTGGGCAATAATCACCTTTTTCAAGGCCAGAATCAGTAAAGGCCCGTTGCTCTTCCGGGCGTGACTGGCATACGTGGCAATAAGGAACGGACATTGGCTAAGTTTCTCCTTTACAGCGCCCCGCATTATAGCATTTTTTGGGTAATTGAATACGATTGAACCAATGTTGGATCATATGACTACATATTGACTTGCTATCCCCCCTCCGTTACAATCGGCACGCCACAAAAGCTGTCAGGCAGACCATTTCAAAATCATTATGCCTGCCAAACAAAGCATCTTAATTGGATACAACAGTACGGCTCTGAACTGATCCACCTGCCTCGCCAAAAGAGGATAGTCAGTGATAAGAGCTTTTGGTTGAGGAGTTCAACGAAAATGAGTGAAGCAGTCGTTCTACAAGCAGAACCCCGTGAAGTCATTGGCAAACAGGTTAAACAACTGCGTGCCGTTGGTCAAATCCCCGGTGTTATTTATGGCCCAAGCCAAAGCCCAGTCCATATTATGATGGATTGGCCCCAACTCCGTGCGGTACTGATTCGCGCGGGGGGTACAAACTTGGTGGATGTTAAAGTTCAAGACCAAACCTATACCACCCTCATCCGCGTGGTAGACCGTCATCCCGTGCGCCGCGATGTGCTGCATGTGGATTTTTATGCGGTGAATTTGAATGAGACCATCATCAGCAATATTGCGATTGAATTGATCAATGTCGAAAGCACGCAATTGCGCCTGAGAGGGCAAGTTGTTCAAGAAGCCCCGACTATCGAAGTCGAGTCACTTCCCTCCGATATTCCTAGCAAACTGCTAGTCGACGTGTCGGTGCTAAAAGCGATCGGCGATATGATCCATGTCTCAGATTTGCCCACCCTTGAAAAAGTGACCTTCGCCAGCGATCCCCACATGGTGGTGGTGCGTTCCGTCTATGAAGGCGGTCAAGGTGAAGGCGAAGAAGTGGCCGGCGAAGGTAGCCCAGCCGAACCCGAACGCATTACCCGTAAGAAGGAAGATTTCGACGAAGAATAATTCCGCAATCGGACAGCTTGTCCCCCATGCGAATGATCAAACTCCCGGACTGTCAGCAATGGCAGTCCGTTTGGTTTTTGTCGTCCAGTGGTCAGGCATCTGACGATTTGACGGGTACAATAGACAGATCAAAAAATAATCATCCCATTGTCAGTTGAGGATTATGGATAGGCTAGACGGCGTCACTTTTTTCCAATTTACCAACGAAATTCTCTCGACAGCCATCGTCATTATCACCGCTTCGATGCTGTTATATAACATCACGCGCCATGTGAGAGATCGGGTGACACGCGCCTCCAGTATACTGCTAGGCTGCGTCACAATTTCCTATATTGGCGATGTTTTCATCGCGCTGGAGCCGAGCAAACCGCAGGCCCTTGAGAACTGGTTTCGCTTCCAGTGGATCGGGTTGGCGATGATTCCGGCGGCAATGTTCCATCTTTCCGATGCGCTACTGGCGACAACTGGACGAGTTTCACGCGGACGCCGTCGTCGCGCTTCGCGGTTGCTCTATGCGGTCGGGGCGGTTTTTGCGTTGGCATCCCTTTTTAGCGATGCCATTGTCAAAGCCTTGGTTGAAAAACCAACATGGCATATGCGACCCGGCAACTTCTTTCTGGTCTACACAGCCTACTTTCTGATCGCTGTGAGTTTTGCGGTGTTTAATGTCGTCCGGGCACGCCGCCGCTGCCTAACAACCCATACCCGCCGCCGCATGACCTATTTATTGGCAGTTTTTACCACTCCTGCATGGGGTCTTTTTCCCTATTCGCTGCTGTTGTCTATTTTTCTGGATGATGTAGGGACACTCGCCAACGTCTGGATATGGGTCGTCTTTAACATCGCAAATGTGGCGGTTTTGGCGATGCTGGCGTTCATGGCCTATCCCTTATCCTTTTTTGGGACACATCAGCCAGATCGTGTCGTTAAAGCCGAACTCCTCCAGTTTATGCTGCGTGGGCCGGTCACAGGTACAGTCGTGCTGGCAGCCATCCAAATATTTGCGGAGGCCAGTAGCGTTTTCGGCATAGAAGGCCAGCAGTTTATCTCATTTGCCGCCGTCACGGTGGTCTTATGTATGCAATGGATGTTCACGCTGATTATGCCGCGTTTAGAGGGTTGGTTGGTCTATACGCATGACCAAGAACAAGCGCGACGGTTGCAAACCATCAGCGAACGGCTGTTGACACGAGCCGATGCAGCCCAATTACAAGAAGCCATCCTTGCAGCGGTATGTGATCAACTACGTGTCCCAACTGCATTTGTAGCTTCTATTGGTGAGTGGGGCGCTCACTTGGAGCAGGTAGTGGGCCGTATCCCAGAAGAAGACCGGGCCGCTACCGAAGAAATCCTAACGAATGGTTTTTCTAATGGCAACGGACATGACACATTACCTGATGGCCTCAAACGTTCAGGCCGATATTTCAGTTGGCGATCATTTTGGCTTATTCCTCTCTATAGCAAAGAGGGTGGTGAAAGCAGTCTTGTTGGAATCATGGGCATCTGGGGGCGTACACCCGAACCCAACTTGAATGCCGAGGAGGAAGACACACTCAATGCCCTTGTGCAGCGTTCGATACAGGTGCTAACCGATGAACGACTGCAACGGCGTATTTTTTCCACCCTTGGCGAACTTATCCCGGCCAGCAGTACCAGCCATCAAATGACCAACGTCAACACTTTCGGTCAGGTTTCCATTAAGCCGGAAAACACGGCGGATGAAAAGAACCGACTTACCGACAGCCCTGAGTTTATTGACCTTGTACGGGACGCCCTACGCGATTATTGGGGAGGGCCAAAGCTGGCCGAAAGCAAACTATTGGAACTTGGCATCGTTGACCATGCGGCCAAAACCGATGGCAATCGAGTTCATGCCCTGCGGCGTGTCTTGGTAGATGCCATTGAACGATTGCGACCAGAAGGGCAACAAAATCTAACCAAAGCCGAGTGGATTTTATACAATATACTTGAAATGCGTTTCATTCAGGGGCGGCGTGTGCGGGATGTGGCTCTACGCTTGGCAATGAGCAATGCCGATTTCTATCGCAAGCAGCGCGTTGCCATCGAAGAAGTTGCCCGGATCATCGCCGAAACAGAACAACGGCTTCTAGAAACGTCTCAAGGCCAGTATCAAGCCGATTCTAACGACTCCACGCTTGTCCCTGCTGATGCCTAACTTTTTTCTAACTTGAGAGTTGTACTTGCGTTGATTGTTAATATTATGGTAGAGTGAGAAAAAAGTTTGTATGTGCTTTCTAGTGACCCAATATTTGCCTGCCTATAAGGGGTTATGGAATGTCGGAAAAAATTCTGGTTATAGACGACGAAGAAACCACCGTCCAACTTATCAGTATCTTGTTGGAACGTCGGGGGTATGAAGTCATCAAGGCGTATCGGGCAGAAGATGGCTTACGTAAAGCCTATCGCAATCATCCTGATCTTGTTTTGTTAGATATTATGATGCCCAATATGGACGGTTGGGAAGTTTGTCGGCGACTGCGCGAACTTTCGGACGTTCCTATCATTTTCCTCACTGCCCGCAGCGAAATCAAAGATGTAGTCAAAGGTTTGGAGATGGGGGCCGATGACTACATTGTCAAACCATATGACAACGATGAACTCGTGGCAAGAGTCAAAGCGCATCTCCGCCGCACCCCAACACCTACTGTTTCGGAAGAATTGGTATTTGATGGCGGCAATTTCCGCATCAACTTCCTCAATCGTGAGGTGAAAGTCAACGACAAGTTGGTGCATCTCACCCCCAAAGAATTTAAACTGCTGGGAGTTCTGGTACGCAACGCAGGCCGTGTCATTTCGCGCACCGACCTTGTCAAAGAGGCATGGGGGCCAGAATATGCGGATGCTACCGACAGCCTGAAATTATACATTCACTATCTGCGCCAAAAGATTGAGCCAGACGCGATGAACCCGATCTACATCCTCACATCACGTGGTGTAGGCTATCGTTTCGCCAACCGCTAATTCCGGTTTTCCAGCAACCATGCAACAGAGTAGGGTGTGACATTCTACTCTGTTTTTTATGCCACCTGTCATAATCGCCTCGTTCCTAAAATCACAAATTTGACAAGTTCAAAAATCGAGCATATCATTGATGTAATGTTTGGGAGCGCTCCCACGAATTTTACGAAACTAGGGAGCCGCGTTTAACTATTATTTCTTGGCGTGAATTCTTATGAGCACTGATTTTGACAACGGATTCACTGATCTAAACCTCGAGGACATTGCACGCCTCAGCGGTGTTTCCCGTTCAACCGTTTCAAGGGTGGTCAATCATCATCCCAACGTCAGTGAAATAACCCGCCGTAAAGTTCTTGAGGTTATTGAACGCTATAACTTCAAGCCCCATCCGGCAGCACGCGCCCTTGCCTCCCAACGCTCCAATATCATCGGAATTCTGATTCCGCACATCGTGAGTGACCTGTTCACAGACCCATTCTTTTCCATCTTGTTGCAAGGCATCACGACTACCGCCAACTCTGTGAACTATAGCCCAATTCTGTGGTTGACCAGCGCCACAGTTGATGAAAGTGCCTTTTACGATCAGGTGTTTAACGACCGCCTTGCCGATGGCATGATCGTCGCATCCGCCACCGTGAACGCCTCCTTCATCAAGCGCCTTGATCAGCGGGGCAAGCCCTACATCATCATTGGTCGCCCCTTCACGGCCTACGAAAATACCAGTTATGTTGATTCGGAAAATGAACAAGGTGCCCGCATGATGGTGGAGCATCTTATCCAACAAGGTCGGCGGCGCATCGGCATGATTACCGGTCGGTCGGGTCTCACATCCAGCCATGACCGCTTGCAAGGATATATCAGCGCCCTACAAAATGCCGATATTCCCATAGATATGCGCCTCATTACCCCAGCTGGTGACTATTCGGATGCCAGCGGGTATACCGGGATGAAACTCCTGCTACAACATCGGGTTGACGCGGTTTTTGCCGCAAATGATGTAATGGCAGCCAGCGCGATGCGAGCAATCAAAGATGCTAGTTTGAGCGTTCCCGATGATATTGCCATTGGTGGATTTGATGATATGGGTATTGCCCGTACCACCGAACCCCCTTTGACGACTATTCAACAGCCAATTACCCAACTTGGAGATTATGCGGTGCGTGGCTTGATTGATCTGCTGGAAGGCAGAGTAGAGCCACCATTTCAGCAAATGCTCCCGGTGAAACTGATCGTCCGTCAATCGACCTAATATTTTTAGGCGTTGTTGGGAGCGCTCCCAACACCAGTGGAAAGGAAATTTAAAGGAGGGAATTCAGCAAGACAGAAAATGAAACCCAACCAGTTTGTATCTAGATTTAAAATTCCGCTAGAGCTTATAAGGAGCTAAATGTCATGTCTAAGTTTTTGAAGAGGGGCCTCCCCGTACTAGTAATTGTTGCTCTGTTGGTTGTTGCACTGCTGCCCAGCAACGACGCCAAGCCTGCTAAAGCCCAAGACCCGGTGACCATCCGTATTTTTGTCGGTGTTGGTACTGGCTATCTGCCGGAACAACAGGCCGCTCAGGTTGCGTTGGCTGATGAATGGAACGCCGCGCATGAAGATATCAAAGTTGAATTTGAATTCCATGACAACGAAACCGCCCGCGACGAACTGCTCACGCAGGTCTCCGGTGGTGATGTCCCCGCCATCGTTGGCCCAGCCGGCGTCCGTACCGTGTTCGAAGTTAGCGACCTGTGGGCCGACATTACTTCCTACATTGAACGCGATGGCGATCAACTGAATCTGGATGACTTTGATGCCAGCAGCTTTGGCCTCTATCAACTGGGCGAACGCCAAGTTGCTATTCCATTGGGTGTGTATCCCTCCTTCATTTATGTGAACGAAACCCTGTTCGCTGACGCCGAAGTTGAACTGCCCGCCACCGAATACGGTGCGTGGACGTATGAAGACCTGAAAGCCACTGCGATTGCTGTGACTCAGGACGCCAATGGTGTCTATAATGGCGAAGAAGGCTTCGATCCAGCCGCTGTCGAAGTTTATGGCTACTTCCCCTTCTGGACCAATTTCCGCGCCAGCACCATCGGCTTTAGCCCCGACGATGCCGGTGTCCTAATTGGTGAAGATGGAACCGTAACCGCCACGTTCAATCAGGACGCCTTCCGTGAAGCTGTCAAGTTCTTCCATGACGGTATCTTTGTTGACAACTTCATCCCCAATCTCGACGCTGAAGGCGCAATTGGCGAAGGCGTAACCAACCCCTTCACCTCCAACCGTATTGCGATGGGCCGCAGCCACACATGGCTGTTCGGTGGCATCAAGTCCGCAATGGACGATGGCAATTTCACCGCTGACTGGAACGTCTATCCTGTGCCAGTCGCTCCCAATGGCAAGACAACCGCTGCCATTCACGCTGACACCTTCGCCATTATGGACGGGTTTGAAAACAAAGACGCGGCTTGGGAAGTTCTGAAGTGGCTCACCGCCCCCGACCAGGCCCTTGCTCTGTGCCAAGTTTACGGCTGTATGCCCGCCCGTTTGTCTGTCCGCAGCGAATGGGAATCCTTCTGGCTAGAAGCCTTCCCCTTCCTGAACCTCGACGTGGTTTACGGTGCGGTTGAATATCTCGACGCCCCCAATCACGAAGGCTACATGCCCAATTACGCTCGCGCTTGGGACGCCCTCGAAACCTTCTGGGCATCCGTTCGCTCTGATGCGGCGCTGGATGTTGACGCTGGCTTGGACGCTCTCAACGCTGAAGTTCAAGGCATCTTCGACGAAGCCGAATAAGGCGAGACCTCCTCTCACTCTGGCTCCTTCTCCGGTCTATACTGGAGAAGGGGTCAACCCAATCATTGTTTAGGAGGATAAAGGATTTTCCAATGGCAACAGTGCACTCTGCCCCTACCACCCAAGTCCAAACACCCGCTGTAGAAAAAGGTTTCAAACTTACACCGCGCCGTGCGCAGATTCTTTGGGGATATTTTTTCCTAATACCTTGGATTATTGGCTTTTTCCTGTTTTTGCTCGGACCAATGATTGCCTCGCTCTATCTTTCAATGACGGATTACAACATCCAACGACCCGGCGAGACCCATTTCATTGACACGGATAATTATGAAAAAATATTCTCGTTACAGGTCATTCGGTCTGACGAGGACGAAGTAGATTTTAAATCGGGTTATACCGAAGCTTTCCGAATTGCTTCCCTCCACTTTGGATCGCGGGATCATGAAGTTTGGAAGGCTATCCAAGTCACCCTCACCTTCGCCGTTATTTCCCTACCAGTCAATCTGGGCCTTGCCTTGTTTTTCGCCCTGCTCACCAATACCAAAGTGCCGGGGGTCAGGTTGTTCCGTACCATCTACTACCTGCCGAGTGTTATCCCGGCGGTTGTATCGGCCACCGTGTTTCAGCAGTTTTTGCGGGGACAGGATGGCTGGTTAAATCTCTATTTATTAAGCCCACTAGGCTTAGGAAAGCCAGAATGGTTGCAGGAACCAAGTCTTGCCGTACCCGCCCTCACAATTATTGGGACGTGGGGGATTGGCACGACGATGCTGATGTTCCTTGCCGGACTGCAAAATGTGCCTACCGAGTTATATGAGGCCTCACAGGTGGACGGAGCCAACTATTGGTCGCGTTTCCGCAATGTGACCCTGCCCATGATCTCGCCTGTCATTCTTTATAATCTGGTGATTGGCTTAATCGGCACATTCCAATATTTCGTGGTGGCCTATATTTTGACCCCGCGTGGTGCAGGCGGCAATGAGCTTTCGATGTATTTCTATAATCTTCATCTCTATCGGGAAGCCTACGTATTCTTTGATATGGGCTATGCCTCCGCATTGGCTTGGATTCTGTTCATCGTGGTACTGATTGTCACCATCTTGGTTTTCCGCAGCTCAAGTCGCTGGGTCTTTTATGCGGGAGGTAAATAGGTAATGGAACGTATACGCGGATTTATAAGCAACGATAACATCAACCAGCGCAACTATATGAAGCGCGAGGTGTACAAGGTCATCGGCGCGGGTACGCTGCTGATGATTATGATTGGGATAGCATCGGTCTATCTCAGTCCGCTCGTCTATATGGGCAGCACTGCTCTCAAAACCGAGGGTCAGTTGTCTGATCCTGACGACCCTATCATTCCAATGACTCCCCAGACCTATCATTATGTGAGTCCTGACGTTGAAACTTTTCGCTACACCTATCGCCATCCGCAGGTGCTTGACTATCAGGGTCAGCAACTGATGGTCTATGAAGTCATTCAGCAAGGCAAAATTTACAAATATGCCTTCCTCGAAACCCGCGATAATGTGAGCGTGTTTATTGACAGCGAAAATCCCGAAGCAACCCCAATTGAACTTGGAATCGCTGTCGAAGACCTCAAACCAGCCCTTGTCAATGAACGACTAGAAGTCAACCTCTATAACGTTGCCTATGAAGATGTGCAGGGCCAATTTGGGTTAGTCGAAGAATTAGAAGGCAACCGGACGCTGTGGATGAACCCTGAAGAAATCAGTGAACCACCGTTTGAATTGCCAATTGCAGTTTCGGACACCGAGCTTGTTCGAAACGAACAAGACCTTATTCTGTATAAGGTAGCCGTCGACGGCGAGACCCGTGAACTGGCCCTGCTAGAAACCGGGCGACGCGGTGCGAGGTTTATTGATCCCAATAACCCTGATGCCGAGCCACTCGAATTGGATGTGCGCGTGCGCGGGTTAGATAAAGTTTGGGAACTCGATCCCCACCCGGAAAACTTTACCGACGCGATGGATGCCATTGACTACTTCAAGCTATTTGGTAACACGTTGTTTATCGCCCTTGTCAGTGGGCTTGGGGCAATGATATCGGCTACATTGGTCGCTTATGGGTTTACACGCTTTAACATCCCATATGCTAATATCCTGTTTATCATTTTGCTCTCGACCATCGTCTTGCCGCCACAAGTGACGCAAATCCCGACCTATATCGTCTATAACAAACTCGGCTGGATTGGGACATTCTTCCCACTCATCGTGCCGCACTTCTTCAGCAATGCCTACAACGTCTTTTTGCTGCGCCAATACATGATGGGTATCCCACTAGATATGGACGAGGCAGCCCGTGTAGACGGCGCGAACCCCTTCCAAATTTTGTGGTACGTGATTGTTCCGGCGGCGCGTCCGGCACTCGTTGCCGTCTATCTGTTCCACTTCTTGTTCTCGTGGAATGACTTCCAACAACCCCTGATTTATCTCGGTGGCGGTTCGGAAAATTCAGTATTGGCTGTCGGCTTAGCAAATTTCACCCGCATCTACTCCTCACAGCAAAATCTGATGATGGCGGCGGGTATTTTAACCATGCTGGTTCCGCTAGCGGTCTTCTTCTTCGCCCAGCGCATCTTCATGCAAGGCGTCGTCATCACGGGGGTCGAAAAATAATGAAACGCTTAGTATCGGCCTTGTTACTCATTGGTTTGATGGCGGGTGGCGTCAGTTGGGCGCAGGATGGGAGTTCTCCCCTCGCGCCCGCTGAAATTACTGGCGAAGCCCTCTATATCCCCTTCCCTGTCGGCATTACCCTCGACGGTGATCTGGCTGACTGGGCAGATGTACCGGTATCCGTCGTTGATCGTGGCCCACGCCCTTCCGCCAATCCTGCCGAAAATGGCTTATTCACATTAGCAGCGGCGGCGAACGGTGAAAATCTCTATGTCGCTATGACCATGCCCGACCAAAATATCATCGCAGGCCAGCATGGCAGCGATTATTGGAACGAGGACTCGCTCGAATTCTATGTAAATCTGTCGGGCGATCTGGCTACCCGCACCTATAGCGACAGCATTTTCCAGATCAACATCAACGCAGGTGACATCGGCAACACCGACCCATCCGCGATTACCGTGACCGGAGTTAATGGCTCCAAAGCATCTGTCCAAGCCTTTGTTTTTAAGACAGCGGATGGATGGGGATTTGAAGCCCAAATTGCCCTTACTGGCTTGATTACCCCGGCGCATGGCTTAGAAATCGGTTTTCAGGCTCACGCCAACGGCGCAAGCTCGGCTGACCGTGATGTGAAATTGATCTGGTCTAATGCCGATAAGGGTGACAGTTCATGGCAAAACCCTAGCGTATTTGGGCGCGGCATCTTTTTTGAAGTGGGTCGCACCGATATTCCCGAACCTGCCATACCCGAAGAACCCGCTGGTTTTGAAATGGATGACGCTGATTGGGCAGCGTTGGTGCGGGCCAGTTGGGAAGGCTATAAGCAGAATTACATCTTCTGCGGCGAAAACTGTGGCAACAACATGGGCCTCGTGTTTGACCCCAACATGGGCTATCAGTCGGTCAGCGAAGGCATTGGCTATGGCATGTTGATGGCGGTCTTGCTGAATGACCAACTCACATTTAACACCATCTACGACGCCGCCTATCAAATCATGTTGGATTCGACGACGGGTCTGCTGAATTGGCGCGTGGACAATACAGGCACGATTACGGGCTACCACTCCGCGACCGATGCTGACGAAGACATTGCTCTTGCTCTAATTTTTGCCGAGAAGCGTGTCGAGCGTTCCGAATGGACCCAGCATCCCGAACGGGCCTATGGTGAATATGCCAATAAATGGATTGATGCCGTTTATGAATACGAAGTCGGCGATGGACGCTATCTTACCCCCGGCGATGAGTGGGCAGGTGAAGGCCAAGAAATCCTGAATCTCTCCTATTTCTCACCCGCATGGTATCGCATTTTTGATGATTTTCAGGGGACAATGCGCTGGCAACCTGTCATCACCTACGGCTATCGCACCCTCTACGTCACCGATGGGGCAGATTTGGGCCTTGCACCAGACTGGTCAACGTCCGAAGGCGGCCCAGCTTATGACTACTGCGATGCGACTGGACGCCCCCGCGATGCCTGTAAATATGAAATGACCTATGACGCTATCCGTGTGCCTTGGCGCATTGGTCTAGACTGCGTATGGTTCGGTGATTCACGGGCTTGCGACTGGTCAAAACGCAGCGCACGCTTCCTGAACAACCTACCACCGGAGCAGTTTGCCAGAATGTATGACATGAACGGTGTCAGCGTCGTAGACTATCAAAATGAACTGATGGTTGCCATGTGGCTGGTGGCTGCCCATGCCGCACAAGATACCGCCCTAGAAAATCGCTTGGGTGAATTGTTGTACGGCTATGCAGGCAGTGTGATGGAATCCGGTTACTGGAGCGGTACATCCCAATACTATTTCGGTCAAAGTTTAGCATGGTTTGGGGCAGCGGTTGTGTCAAACGACTTCCGCAATTTGTATGCCGCACCTTGATTTTTAGACGTTTACACCTACAGGAGCCATTATGGCATTTCCAAAAGATTTCCTGTGGGGTGCTGCGACAGCGAGTTATCAAATTGAAGGAGCCAGCCGCCAAGATGGACGTGGTGACTGTATCTGGACTCGTTTTTCGCACACTCCCGGCAAAGTTATGAACGGTGACACCGGTGACGTCGCTACCGACCACTATCACCGCTATGTCGAAGATGTCGCGTTGATGCGGGAACTAGGTCTACAGGCCTATCGCTTCTCGATATCGTGGCCGCGTGTCATCCCGAACGGTACAGGCGCAACCAACCCCGCCGGACTCGATTTTTATGATCGGCTGGTGGACGAACTGCTCAAGGCCAATATCATTCCGACAGCCACCTTGTACCATTGGGATTTACCCCAAGCCCTGCAAAATCGCGGGGGATGGCTCAATCGGGAAATCCTCGGCTGGTTCGCCGATTACACCGATTTAATGACCCGCCGTTTGGGGGATCGTGTCAAAAACTGGATCACGATTAACGAGCCATTTGTAGCGGCGTTTATTGGGTATGCGTTTGCTGCCCATGCCCCCGGATACAGTGATCCACGTGCTGGACTACTGGCTTCACACCACATGTTGTTGTCGCACGGTGCTGCAATGCAGGTTATCCGCCAAAATGTGCCAAATTCTCTCGCTGGTATCACACTCAATGTGAGTTGGGTTGACCCAGCTACCCCCAATGAGGCCAATATTCAAGCGGCCCGTCGGCATGATGGATTTGTGAATCGCTGGTTTATTGACCCTGTTTTTAAGGGTGAATATCCTGCCGATATGCTCCAACTTTATGGCAAGGCGTTGGACGACATTGATGTAACCGAGATCAAACAGGCCGCTGTGCCCCAAGATTTCCTCGGCATCAATTACTATACCCGCAATGTGATAAAAGATGATCCGAACGGGCATTATCTAAAAACCCATGAGATTAAGCCGCAGGGTGCTGGTTACACGCAGATGGGGTGGGAACTTAGTCCGGGAAGCCTAACCCAAATGTTGGTGCGATTATATCAGGAGTATGCACCGAAAGCCTTGTGGATAACCGAAAATGGCGCGGCCTATCCCGACCCTGACCCGGTAAACGGCATGGTTGCTGACCCCGAACGCACCGATTATCTCCAAACGCACATCGCCGCCGTCGAAGCTGCCATTCAGCAAGGGTCACCCGTCACTGCCTATTTTGTGTGGAGCCTGCTCGACAATTTTGAATGGGCCTATGGCTATGATCGGCGCTTTGGCATTATCCATGTAGATTTCAACACCTTAAAACGCACAATGAAACAGAGCGGCCTCTGGTATCGCGATTTCATTGCCAAAGTCACGGCAGGTTAGGGGGAGACATGCGCTACGGCTACTTTGATGACCACGCCCGTGAATATGTGATTACACGCCCGGATACCCCCCTGCCTTGGATTAATTATCTAGGGAACGAAGCCTATTTCGGGATTATCTCCAATACAGCGGGAGGTTATTCGTTCTATCGGGATGCCCGTCTGCGTCGTCTAACGCGCTATCGTTATAACAATGTGCCATTCGATACAGGCGGTCGTTATCTCTATTTGCGGGATAACTCGTCCGGGGAGTATTGGTCGCCCTCATGGCAACCGACGCGCACTCCCCTTGATGAATATGCCTGCTATCATGGCTTGGGTTATACCCGCATCACGTCCAAAAATCATGGCATTGAGGCCTCCACTCGTTATTTTGTGCCATTGGGTGAAAACCTCGAGGTCTGGCAGTTGACCCTAACCAATCATCGCAGCACCCCGGCGGATCTCTCAGTATTTTCGTCGGTAGAGTTCTGCCTGTGGGATGCCAACGACGACATGACCAATTTCCAGCGCAATTTCAATATTGGTGAAGTCGAGGTCGAAGGCAGCACGATTTATCACAAGACCGAATATCGTGAACGGCGTAATCACTTTGCCTACTTCGCCTGTTCTGAGTCGCTGGCAGGTTTCGATACATGGCGCGACACCTTCTTAGGCGCTTATCGCAATTGGGATTCCCCGCTGGCGGTTGAACGCGGTCAATCGTTTAATTCTATCGCGCATGGTTGGGCACCTTTGGGGTCACATCACGTCAAAACGACCCTCGCGCCCTATGAAACGTATCAGATTATTTTTGTCTTGGGTTATCACGAGAATCCGAAAAATCAGAAATTTGATGAACAGGGGTTAGTTAATAAGACCACCGTCCACCCCATCATCCAAAAATATCTCAATCCGGTGCAGGTTGAACGATCGTTTACTGATTTGCAGTTGTATTGGGAAAAGACAGCGGGCGTGCTGCAAGTCAACACACCGGATGTTCACACCAACCGTATGGTCAACATATGGAACGCCTATCAGTGTATGGTGACATTTAACATGTCGCGTTCGGCCTCGTTCTATGAATCGGGGATCGGGCGAGGCATGGGTTTCCGCGATTCCAATCAAGACTTGCTCGGTTTCGTCCATATGGTTCCGGCCCGTGCTCGTGAACGCATCCTCGACATCGCAGCGACACAACTACCCACCGGCGGTGCGTATCATCAATATCAACCCCTGACCAAACGCGGCAATGATGCTGTTGGTGGCAATTTCAACGATGACCCACTGTGGTTGGTGCTGGGGGTTTCGGCCTACATCAAAGAAACGGGCGATTGGAGCATTCTTGATGAGCTTGTGCCATATGACAACAAATCCGGCAGCGAAAGTCCGCTGTATGAACACCTAGAGCGCAGTGTCCAATATACGCTAGATCGGCTTGGCCCGCATGGCCTGCCATTGATCGGACGTGCCGATTGGAACGACTGCCTAAATCTCAATACCTTTTCCGAAGAACCCGGCGAATCCTTCCAGACGACTACCAATAAAGACGGTAAGGTCGCCGAATCCATTTTTATCGCGGGGTTGTTTATCATTGCCGCCCAAGAAATGACCGAAATAGCCCAGCAGTGCGGTGCGGATGTGCAATGTTATCAAGACGCCGCCGCCAAGATGGAAGCCACCATCTATGAGCATGGCTGGGATGGCAACTGGTTCTTGCGTGCTTATGACCATTTCGGCGATAAAGTTGGTTCTGCCGAATGTGCTGAGGGGCAGATTTTTATCGAACCGCAGGGCATGTGCATCATGGCGGGTGTCGGTCTGCAAAATGGGGTCGCCCGTCAGGCACTGGATTCGGTAGGGGAGCATCTGGCAACCCCACACGGCATTGTATTACAGCAGCCGCCGTTCTCACGCTACTACGTCAATCTGGGCGAGATTTCGTCCTATCCCCCCGGTTACAAAGAAAACGCCGGGATTTTCTGCCACACCAACCCTTGGATCATGATTGCCGAGGCGATGGCAGGCAATGGCAACCGTGCCTTTGATTACTATCAACGCATCAACCCATCGGCACGCGAAGATATCAGTGAAGTCCATCGCTGTGAGCCGTATGTCTATGCCCAAATGATTGCGGGTAAGGATGCAGCGACGCATGGTGAAGCCAAAAATTCGTGGCTATCGGGAACGGCGGCATGGAATTATGTCGCCATCACCCAATGGATTTTGGGAATCCGGCCTACTTTTACTGGCCTTCAAGTTGCCCCCATCATCCCGGATGATTGGCAGGGCTTTGAAGCCACCCGACAGTATCGCGGCGTGACCTACCACATTGAGGTGGTGCGCGTCGGGTCCGGCAATCAATTGCAGCTTTCCGTTGAGGGTCTTCCGTTAGAGGGAACGGTTGTGCCATTCAATTTAGATCGCCCCGACGTTCATGTCAAGGTGAAAATCGGCGCGTAAGATGTCCTGAACACTCCTAAATCTCCTAGCTCTAGACCCCCAACTCGACCAAAGTTGGGGGTTTGTTTTACCCCCTCCGCCTAAAGACCGAGCAAAAACCCATCCATCGGATGACCATCAAACGGGCCACATGCGGGAACATATCCAATAGGCTGTTCGTCCCATGCAGTGTAGTTTATCGTTCTCCATAGGAGGCAAATCCTTGATGAAATTTTCCAATCGGGTCGTGTGCATGACTCTGATGTTTATGCTTATACTAGCCGCTGTTGTTCCGATGTCTTCTGCTTATGCGAGTCCATCCCGTCAAACCGATTTTCATGGTTTATTCGCGGTCTATTCCCCCGACGGCAGAGTCTCACCGGACGCCAGCAAAATCGCCTCACGTTTTGTACCCACCGAATTTCTGGATGCCTACCATGATTTAGTCGAACGTACTGGTGGCGTTGCCGGGGTCACCTATGCCTACGACATCGCCGTATATGACATTGCCAGCGGCGAAACCACCACTATCGCAGGTCAACCCGCCGATGCCTCATTTTTTGTGGAAGGTCAAGAAGATCGCTACAACGTGCGCTCCAATCCCACATGGTCACCGGATGGCACGCAATTGGCATGGACGGCCAATGAAAATAGCTCCGTCTATAGCGGTGCGTTCCAGTTGGTGATTTATGATCTAGCCAGCGGCACGGCAAGTATTGTCGCAAGCGGTCTACCACAGGAAGGCATGATCGAAGTCGTTGGGCCTGACCTCATCTGGACTGAGGCGGGGATTTCGGTTCTCTATAACAACGACATCCAATATCAAATCCTCACCTATCAGCCCACTGGTCAATTGGTTTCGACGGTAGATTTGCCCGAACCCATGCAGCAATTTTTACCTGTCATCGTGGGCAGCGGCACGCAAATCGCCATGCAGAATTTTGACAAGGTATGGCTGTTGGCGGATCTCCAAACGGGCACGGTTGCCGAAGCTGGCGATGTACCCGAATTATTTAGCCCCTCCTCAGATTTTCAAACCCTGAGCGTTTTCCAGCAAGTCCGGGTGGATACCATCGTCCAAAACTATGTCGGTTATCCCGATGGCGGCAGCGAACGGCTCAACACAAATGATCTGCCCGCGATTGCCCCTGATGGCGCGAGTATTGCCTATCGGGTGGGTAGCAAGGTAGTCATTCAAACCGCCGATTCTATCACCGAAGTGGACGACGCCGCGCTGGCAACAGGTCAATTGATTTGGGGGCCGCAAGCGTGGCGACTGCGTGAAGGTGCGCCGAATGGATTCGCCAGCATGTCACCCGAAACCCAAGCCGATATGTCCAACGCCCCGCTGGTCATGACCATTGGACGCGATTTGTGGGTATGGCGGAATGGCGACACAGCCCCGACCCGCATCACCACCACCGGGGATGTCAGCCCTGCGGTGATATCACCGCAGGGCACACAGGCGATTTTCCGCACGACCACTGGTGTGTTTGCGGGTGGCTTTTCGACCTATCGGGATATTTGGCTACTCGATCTAACCAGCCTTCAAATCCGCCCCTTGATGCAAGGTGATACCACCGCCCCCGGCAATGATATTGTGCGTCTATCGCCAACATGGTCACCCAATGGCACCCACATCGCATGGCTGGAAATGACCGACCCCAGCTTTACCCATCAATTGGTGATCTATAATCTTCTGGATGGGACATTTAATGTCCTACCGAGCGATATGTCAGTTCCCAATGATGTGTTTTCGGCGTGGCTGACATGGGACACGACTGGTCTGGCCGTCGTCTATACCCTCCTGAATTATGAGGAAGAAGTACGGGTATATGCGCCGGATGGCACGCTGATACTCAATACGAATTTGGGTGACATCGGCACACCCTATAATGTCGTCTGGGTCAATGATGCCGGACAAGCCAAAATTGGGATTTTTGTATACGAAGGACTGCTGCTGGTTGACCCCGCGACCGGCGAATCGGCGATTTCACCCAATGGCATCGAAATCGTAAGCGCCCTTGCCAACGATAACGCTGTCACCGCCTATAACAATGATCGGGGCAATTGGCAAGTCATTGACGCCGAGGGTCAGAACATTGATACACTAGGATTTGGACAATATTCGGCCCTGAATATGATTTCGATCGCGCCGGATGGTCGTTCATTCACCTATAGTCGCTATGGGCAAGTAATTGTGTGGCATAACGGTGAGGCGCTGATTGTGCCACCATCGGGTTCAGAATCGTCAGGTGAGCAGCCCTTTGTGGCATGGGGCTATGCAACCTCTCGCACCCGCCCGAAGCAATAGCGCCACCTAACCGAGCAATAAAAAAGGGCAGAGATTCAAACCCTGCCCTTCTTGCTTTACTGGATAAAAATCTGATTTACGACGTGGCGGCGGGGGCAGTTTCCTCGCTGGCAAGTTCAATCGTGCTGAGACTGACAATCTGCAAGGACGGGAATATTTTTTTGATGACGGCCTTCTTGTCATCAGCCGAAAGGGTTGGGGCAGATTGCGCCAGCATGTCATTGGCGAGTTGGAATAAATTGCGGGCCAATTCTTGGCGTTGACGTTTGGCTTCGGATTCACCACCGGGTGCATCCATTTCGGACTCGCTTAGTTTCTCGACATTACGAAAAACATTGAGCGATTTCACCTGTTGTTTGCGCCAAGGCAATATTACCGATTTGACAAGGGCAATCGCATCCGGTACGCCATCAATCGCCACTCGAATGTGTGAATGCTGTACACTGGCACTGATGGTATTGATATGAACTTCGGAGTGGCTGCGTTCCGCCGCTTCGTCTATGACATATTGAATCTGGGAGATCGCGTTTAAATATGGCCCAATCGTCGAGACGAGGTGTTCTGGCGTCAATTTACTAATAGTCTCTTCGCCGTCTTCGGTTTCCACCAAGAAAATGGTTTGCTCGTTATAGACAGCCGAATTGAAATAGGCGTAAATGGTCAACTGCCCCAAACGTATTTGGTCGCCGTTTCGCAAGACATAAGCCTTAAAAGGGGTAAGTTTATTTTCGTTCAGCCATGTCCCGTTGGTGCTGGCAAGGTCTTCAATCGTATACCGTTTATTAATAAAACTGATGAGGGCATGTTGACGGGAAACCCCCAATAGATGCGCCCCATAATTGTTGAGATCTACGGTGGGAGGGCGTTCACCGGGGATATGACGGCCTAAAATAATTTTACCGCGTCCCTTTACCAAGAGCGGTTCAGATTCACCCATCACAAACAGCGCAATGGCATCGCGATGCGTGCGGGTTAGTTGGGCAGCATGTTCGATCCGGGCTAATCTTGCGGGCTGGTCGGGGACTGGCACCGTGGTAACTTCATCACCTTTGAGGCTTTTAGTTACCCCGCGTGGCGCACCCGTCGGAAGTGGACGCTTACACTGACTGCAATGCGTCTCCTCAGTTGAATTCTCAAACCCACAGCTAGGGCACACTATCACATCTTTTTGCATAAGTTCAGTTTCCACCTACTAGGTTGTACTGACCCTTCCATCCGCAGTACACACGAATCTAAAAACATGGAATAAATAACCAGTGCTTTATTATTTACTTGGACCAATTCTTATCGCATCAGATAAGAATTAACATTCGAAACAATGAGAGAATCTTGAGAACCTAGACTTTTTTTGCTCGAACGACCACTCTTTTCTGATACCTATTCGACAGAAAATCATAATCAGTGCAAGTAATCAATGTAAGTAACTGGTCATCTGCTTCTGTTATAACATTCAAATTATCTTCGTCAATTTCAAGGACTTGAGTGACAGTATACCGGATTTCGCGTTCACCAGCATACAAAATTACCATATCACCCCATATCAGTTCGTCCAGTTTTGCAAAAACCCCCGATGTGCCATCGCGCAATTCAACGTGACCCACCAAAACCACATGGCGATCACTGCCCGGTCTAGCCGTACCTTGCAAATACCCTACCTTTTGACCGAGGCTTGCGACGTCCCAGCCATCATTGGTCAAAAAAACTTCGGTAACATCCGCATATACCCGTGCCGCTGGAATCAGCAATACAGGTGATTGCGCTTGGATGGGTGTCTGCAACTCTATACGCAGGGGGGTATTGGTTAGGTTGCTCGATTGGGGTGTTATGGTACTCGAACGCCAAAGCGTAAAAACTGTTCCGAGCAATATCCCCACCAAAACCACTACACTCACACAAGCAACTTGATGCTTCGATTGTCTCCTTGACTTCAACATTGTCTATGACGACCAGCATCACTAAAAACCTTTAACTTGATTATACGCTAGGTTTCTGACGATAGCCTTGCAATCTGCTAACAATTCGTCTCAATTCCGTCAACCTCTACATTGTCGAAATGACCACTTGGCTTTACTATTAGAGACCTTTCATGCCGTGTAAAGATAATATTTAGCAGGAGTTTGGAACGGCGATGCGTGTACCTGTCTCATGGCTGCGTGATTTTGTAGACATCCCGGCGGATGTGTCGGTGGAATACCTTGCCGAGCGCCTGACGCTGGCGGGATTGGAAGTAAAAGGGATTGAATATCGCGGGATTCCCCAAAATGCCGAACGATTTGGTGTCCCGCCGAGTGACCATCTAGTTTGGAATCGAGAAAAAATCCTATTGGGCTATATCTATGAAGTTACGGCCCATCCCAACGCCGATAAGCTGGTGTTGGCTCAAGTGGATTATGGCGGCGCTCAACGTGAAACGGTTGTTACCGGTGCGCCGAATTTATTCCCATACAAAGATCAGGGTCAACTAAATCCACCCTTGCTCACCCCCTTTGCCCTTGAAGGTGCGGAAGTAATTGATGGGCATGGTGACGGCGTGCAGCGCATGATTCTAAAAGAAAAGGCCCTGCGCGGGATTCCGAATCGCTGTATGGTCTGTTCAGAAATGGAACTGGGTATCTCCACCGAACACGAAGGCATCATGCTGTTGGAATATGCAACCTACAGCCGCTTTGCCCCCGGTACACCTTTTGTAGAGGTGATGGGCGATGCCATCCTCGAAATTGATATTTTGCCCAATATCGCCCGCACCATGAGCATGTTGGGTGTGGCGCGTGAGGTTGCGGCCCTGCTAGATATTCCGCTGCGTGAGCCGGATTACATCCTGCCGCCGACCAAAGGCGAACCTGCTGAAAAATCAATTGCTATTGAAATTACCCATCCGGAACTGAATCCGCGTTTCACCGCTGCCCTGCTGCGTAACGTGACCATCAAACCTTCACCCGCATGGATGCAACACCGCCTGAAGCTGGTCGGTCAGCGCCCCATCAATAACGTGGTGGATGTCAGCAACTATGTGATGTTTGAAATCGGTCAACCAACCCACGCCTTCGATTATGATATTCTGGCGCGGCGTGCCAAAGGTCAACGGCCCACCATCATCACCCGCCTGCCCGAAAATGGTGAAGAATTAACCACACTCGATGGCAAATCGCATAAACTCGCTCCGCACAATCTGTTGGTGGCAGATACCGCCGGATCATTGAGTTTAGCAGGGGTCATGGGGGGTCTTGAATCCGAAGTACAGGATGTTGACCCCGAAAAAGGCTATCCCAGTTCGCAGAATATTCTGTTTGAGGCGGCGGCGTGGAATTTCATCAATATCCGCAAGACCCAGAGTAATTTGAAGGTCTACAGCGAAGCCGGAGCGCGTTTCTCACGTGGGGTGCATCCAGCAGTAGCAATGCGCGGCTTGATGCGCGGCATCCAATTGATGGTCGAGGTAGCGGGTGCAGAACTTGCCCCCGGCATTGTGGATAATTATCCTGCCCCGCCCGAAGTTGTCACCGTCGAACTGCCAATGGCCGATGTTGAACGCCTGTTGGGTTTCGCCGTGCCGATTGCCGAAGCCGCTGCTTTGCTGCGCCGCCTCCAATTCACGGTCGAACAAAAGGGCGATACGTTAATCGTCACCGTACCCGACCACCGCATGGATATTGCCACTGACGTCATTGGTCGTTCGGATTTGACCGAAGAAATCGCCCGCATTTTCGGCTATGACCGCATCCCGAACACGATTATGTTTGACGAACTGCCTCCCCAGCGTGGCAATCCTGCGTTGGATTTGGAGGAGCGAGTGCGAGATCTGCTGGCCCAAGCCGGCCTGCGTGAAGTAATTAATTATCGCTTTACCACACCCGAACACGAATCCCTATTGACGCCAACCGCAGCCAACCAGTCTTGGCCCAAACGGGATTATGTTCAAATCGCCAATCCAATCAGCATGGAACGCACCGCCCTGCGCCAAACCTTGCTGACCGGCTTATTGGACAACGCCATCACCAATATTCACCATCACCCCCGCCAGCAGTTATTTGAAATTGGCCCGGTGTTCTACGCCAAATCGAATGACCTGCCCGACGAACTGCGCCATCTAGGTCTGCTGTTGGCTGGCCCACGCGATGTAGTAGGTTGGATGGGGGGCGCTTCGACAGACAATGTCGATTTTTATGACTTGAAGGGTGTGCTGGAATCGCTGTTGACCAATCTCAAGATTCCGGCCCGATCCATTACGTATGTCGCTACCGAACATTCCAGTTTCCACCCCGGACGCACGGCCCTGCTCAAGATTGACGGCAAGGAAGTCGGCGTTATTGGTGAGGTACATCCGCTGGTACGTGAAGCCTTCGGTTTGGGCATGGATTTGAAGAAGCCGATCCTAGCAGCAGAACTCGACCTCGATGTACTACTGTCGTTTGTGCCAAGCGATCACACCGTTCAATCTCTGCCACAGCTTCCCCCGGCCTATCGGGACATCGCGGTAGTGGTTTCAGAAAGCACGCAGGCGGCGGATTTGGAAAATATCATCTGGCAATCGGGTGGCAAAGTCTTAAAAGAGGTCAAATTGTTTGATGTGTATCGCGGTCAACCAATTCCCGATGGACAAAAATCACTGGCCTATGCGCTGACCTTCCAGACCGATTCGCAGACCTTAACCGACAAAGCCATCAATGGCATTCAGCAGCAGATTATCCGTGCCCTAGAAAAAACCGGTGCCAAACTGCGGGCCTAAATTTTCTACGTTACGCCCAAAATGAGTGGTAGGATAATCTTCCTGCCACTTTTTATTTTGCTATAATGTGAATTGGCATCGCCGCGATAAAATCAGCATAATGAATTACATGGTTGATGGTAAGGATTTGAGTGCATGGCAGAAGCTCCAACATTTGTAGATGAGGAAAGCTATGGGATAATCGCCCCGGTTGCCCCACCTCTTCCTAAACTCGACAAGACACGAGCCGAACATCGGCGACGGCTGTTTGCCCCTACTTTTGACCTCTATCTGTTATCAGTGGTCGGGGTATTGTGCGCCATCGGCCTGTTGATGGTCTATTCTGCCAGTATTGATGCCTCGTTTTTGGCGACCGAAGACGCCAGCACGACCTATTTTTTCCAGCGCCAACTGCGTAATTTTTTCATTGGGCTAGTCATCATGTATATACTAATGCGGTTGGATTATCGTATCTGGCGGCGTTTAAGTATCTGGATGATGCTCGGCACGATTATGATGCTGGTGTTCGTGCTGGAATATGGCGATCGGCGTTTGGAAGCGCAACGTGCCCTATTAAATGGGTCGTTCCAACCCGGTGAAGCCGCCAAGCTGATTGTGGTCATTTACATGGCGGCATGGCTGGCCTCCAAACGGCACAAAATTCGCCAAGTCACCTACGGCATTATCCCCTTTAGTATCATGATCGGGGTGGTCGCATTTCTGGTTGTTTTGCAACCCGACCTCTCCACTGCTGCCAGTATTTTGGCTACCGCGCTGACCATGTTTTTTCTCGCCGGGGCAAGCTGGCCGCAGATTATTATCGTGATGGGCAGTGCGACCGCACTCGGCATCACTATCGCCTTGAAACTGCCCTACGCTAACCAACGTATTGAAGCCCATCTGAACGCTATCAACGATCTAACCCAAGCCAATGACCATGTCCAAGCTGCCATTGCTGCGTTTTTGAACGGAGGGCTGTTTGGGGTCGGATTAGGTCAAGGCCGTCAGAAATTTGGGGCGCTCCCCTTCCCACATACCGACAGCGTGTTTGCCGTCATCGGCGAGGAATTGGGGCTGCTCGGCTGTGCGGTGGTGATTGTTCTATATGTCATTCTGGTCTATCGCGGCTTTAATGTGGCCCGTAATGCTCGTGACAGCTTCGGGGCACTACTGGCAGCGGGGATTACCTGCTGGTTGGTATATGACGCCTTGCTCAACATCTCGGTCATGACGGCCCTCGCACCACCAACAGGTGTGCCGCTGCCTTTCATCAGCTTTGGTGGGTCGAGTTTGGTCGCAGCAATGGCAAGCGTAGGGTTGATGTTATCCGTGTCGCGGGTATCGGCTCAGCCCCAAGCGCCCGAACGCCGCCAAGTACGCGAGGTTTTGGAAAAAGGCGCTCCCGAAGAAGTGGCCCAACCGAACAAGGGCGAACTCAAGCGCGAGTTGAAGCAACAAAAAGCCGAAGAAAAATTAGTAAAGAATGCCCGCAAAGCCCGCCAGAAGATGCGCCAAGAAGAAATTGACAAGGTGCGCGAACGCCTTGAGCAGCGCAAACAATCTGGCCCAGAAGCCGTCGCATCGCCCACCAATCCATTAGATAATATTTCTGCCAAAGAGTTGACTGCCTCAGCGCCGCCTGCCTCGGTGCAGCCATCCGCGCCCGATTTGCCGTCAACACCTGTAGAAGGAACTGAAAGTGACCCGAATTCTGATCTCGGCGGGGGGAACCGGCGGGGGCGTGTATCCCGCATTAGCTGTCGCTGAAATTCTCCGCCAACAGCCCGATGTCGTGCTGCATTTTGTCAGTAGTGCCACCGGCCTTGAAAATGATTTATTGACCAAAGCGGGTATTCGTTTGGATGAATGGGATAAGGTGCAAGCTGGTCCATTGCATCGTGTCAATCCTCTCAAACTTATCCGCAGTGTTTTCCGCTTATGGATTGGCATCGGGCAGTCTCTGGCCCTGCTGCGCCGCAAGAAACCCGCTGTCGTCTATTTAACAGGCGGTTGGGTCGGTATTCCAGTAGGCATTGCTGCATGGCTCTACCGCATCCCGACGGTGATTTTTGTGCCGGATATTGAGCCGGGGCGCACTTTAAAATTATTGGGGCGCTTTGCCAAAGTCATCACCGCTACCAGCCGCGATACCGCCCGTTATTATGGTAAGGGCAAGCATGTGGTGGAGACAGGCTATCCGTTGCGTTCATCACTATTGACCGTTACGCGGGAGCAAAGTGTTCAGGCATTGGGACTTGACCCCAGCAAAAAAACTTTATTGGTTTTTGGTGGCAGTCAGGGGTCACGGGCGATTAATCGGGCTGTTATAAGCGGCTTGACTGAATTACTTAAAAATACCGAGTTGCAGATTTTTCATGTTTCGGGCAAATTGGATGCAGTAGAAGTGCAGGCCGCCCACGACAAATTGCCAGCCGACCTGCAAACACGGTATCATGTGCGTGATTATGTACATGAATTTGGCTATGCGCTGGCCGCCGCCGATTTGGCAATTAGCCGTGCCGGGGCCAGCACACTCGGCGAAGATACATTTTTTGGTCTGCCTGCCATTTTGGTGCCGCTTGCCAATACATGGCGCTACCAAAAAGTAAACGCCGATTGGTTAGCCCAGCGCGGGGCAGCCATCCATTTAGAAGAAGAACGCATGGCGGATGAACTCGTGCCGCTGGTCAATGCCTTATTAAACGGCCCGGCCCGCCTGAATGCAATGAAAGAGGCCGCCCGCCAATTGGCCTATACCGATGGCGCGGCGAATATTGCAAAAGAAATTCTTAATCTGGCAGCATCTTAAGTTAAGGCAAGCAAACAATGGTTCAATTAAGCACAACGCTTTGGTCTACAATTGCGATGTTCGCCATTATTGGCTATCTGCGCGGCTTTACCAAAGAATTCATCGCCCTCGCTGGCATTATTTTGGCGCTGTTCACCCTCGTCCAGTTTGAGACGTTTTTTAACAGCCTCGGCGCGGGGACGAATATTGACCAGATATTTTATGTCAAAGCGGCCTTCCTTTTGGCGGTGGCTTTCTTTTCCTATCAAACCCCGCCAGATCGGTTTAGCCTGACGAAAAAGTCATCGGGTCGCGACGCATGGCAGAACAAAATTCTGGGGGCGATCTGCGGCGGCATCAATGCCTACTTGGTGTTGGGATCGCTGTGGTATTTTATGGATCAACTCGCCTACCCATTGTCACCTTCAGTCTCGACACCTATCCCCAATTCATCCAGCGCGAATATGGTGTCGAGCCTACCATTGGTCTGGCTACAAGAGGGTAACTTATTGACCATCGTGGTCATCGTGATGTTCCTGTTTATCCTGATCGCCATCATCTAACAAACAGCACCTTATGGCCTCCATCTTTTCTCACAAGGATAGGTGGAGGTTTCCCCGTAGCAACTTTTGGAATATGCCCTTTTTATCACAGGGAGCAAGGTCTTGGACTTTCTACTCATCCCCGGTCAGCGGATTCACATTGTCGGAATCGGCGGTTCTGGCATGTCCGCGATTGCCCGTGTCCTTTTGGAAACAGGCTATGTCATCAGCGGCTCTGATGAACATACCAACGCGATCACCGATTCTCTGCAAGCCGACGGCGCGACGATTTTTGCCGGACACGACGGCCCACATGTGATGGGAGCCGAGTTGGTGATTGCCAGTAGTGCCATTCCTGATACCAACGTCGAGATTCAAACTGCCCATGCCTTCAAAATTCCGGTACTACGCCGCCGCGATGCCATAAGCCTGATCACCAACAATTTGCGTACCATCGCCATTTCCGGCACACATGGCAAAACCACCACCACCGCCCTGATGACCCACACCCTGATGGAAGCGGGGCTAGAACCCTCGTATATCATCGGGGGGGTGCTGAAAAATACCGGCACAAATGCCGGTGCAGGCAATGGCGATTATTTTGTCATTGAGGCCGACGAATATCAGGGCATGTTTTTGGGGCTAAATCCAGCGGTGGCGGTTGTGACCAATATCGAATTTGACCACCCCGATATTTTCCCAACATTCGACGATGTGGTCGAAATTTTCCGCCAATTTGTCGCCCGTCTGCCCGAAGATGGCTTGTTAGTGGCATGTGCGGATAACCCGACGGCTTATGCGATGGCCCAAGAACGCCAAGCGAACATGCTGCCAGTGGTCACTTATGGTGTGCAAACCCCCACCGCCGATTGGACAGCTACGAACATCACCGCCAATCAGGATGGCAGCACCGCCTTTGTCTTGAAGCAGGCCGGGGGTCGCCTCGGGGAAGTAACAATTCCATTGGCAGGCAAACATAACGTACAAAATGCACTGGCGGTGATTGCGACGGCCCGTCATCTCAAAATTCCGTTTGCCACCGTCACCAAAGCCATGCACAATTTTGGCGGGACAGGTCGGCGCTCCGAAATTATGGGACAGGCCGCAGGTGTCACGGTCGTCAGCGACTATGCCCATCACCCCACCGCCATTCAGGTCAATTTGGAAGCATGGGCCAATCGTCCCGGCCTCAATCGTCTATGGGCGGTGTGGCAGCCACATACCTATAATCGCCTCCGTGCCCTCGCCCCGGAATTCGCCGCCTCGTTCCAACAGGCCCATCAAGTATTGGTGACCGATGTCTATTCGGTACGCGAAACCGTGACGCCCGGCCTTGCCCCGCCAGATTTGGTCAAGATGATTCAAGCAGCAGGCCAACCAAATGCCCGTTATGCTGGCAGCCTTGAACAAACCGCCGAATTGTTGGGGGATGAAGTCCAGCACGGTGATTGTGTCCTTATTTTTAGCGCAGGAGATGCGCCCCAAATCGGCACAATTCTGCTCCATACTCTAGGGGGCAAAAAATGATCTATGAGCCATTGAGGGCCATTCCCGACCTCACCCTATCCGAAGTTGAGCCGATTGCCCGTTATACAGCGGCGCGGTTGGGTGGCCCTGCCGATGCGCTGGCGGTGGTTCACAGCACCGATGCCCTTGTCCAAGCGACTCAATGGGCACAGCAATCCCGCATCGCATGGGTCGTCATCGGCGGCGGGGCGAATGTGCTGGTTTCGGATACTGGGTTTCGCGGGCTGGTCATTGTCAATCACAGCAAGAATTTGACGATTGATGCCGAAACCGGACGAGTTGAAGCCGACAGCGGGGTTACGCTTACTCCCTTAGCCCGCCGCTGCATGGCACAGGGTCTTAAAGGATTGGAATGGGCGGTGAGTGTGCCGGGGACGCTGGGTGGGGCGATTGTGAACAACGCCGGAGCGCACGGCGGGGACGTGGCTCACAATCTGGTGCAGGCCACCATCTTTGATCTGGCATCCGATAGGTTGATGCCCGAAATCTGGCCCGTCGAAAAAATGACCTATGATTATCGCCACAGTGCCCTAAAAGGCCACCGCCAGCAGTATCTGGTCTTACAGGGTGTTTTGCAACTTGAGCCTCACCACGACCCCACAGAACTCGCCAGCACTGCCGATGGATTTGTGGCACATCGCAAAAAGACCCAACCGCCGGGGGCCAGCTTGGGCAGCATTTTTAAAAACCCCCCCGGTGATTATGCCGGACGTTTAATCGAGGCATCTGGACTCAAGGGTTATCAAATCGGCGGCGTCCAAGTATCGCCCATCCACGCCAATTTTATTGTCAATCTTGGCAATGGTACGGCCAGCGATTATTACGATCTGATTCAGCACGTCCGCCACGCCGTCCACGAAAAAACGGGCGTCTTGCTCGAATTAGAGATTGAGCGCATCGGCGAAGGATTCGATGAATAGACCTCATACCTCCCCTGTGATACAATGCAGTTGATGAAACAGGTGAAATTTGGAACGGTAAGGCCGTGACCTCGGTAGATAAACGTCGGCGCGAACGCATTCGAGCGAAACAAGCGGCACGTTATGTTGCCAGTTCTCACTCCCCCCTCGATCAAGTAGATGAATTCGAGGATGAGGTTGTTTCGCGCTCCCGTACTACCAATCCAGCCGATGGGCATGTCCTAAAAGCCCCCGGACGGAATGCCCGCCGTCGTCGTTTGGAGGCTCGCCGCGAGGCTCGTACACAGGGCCAAGAAGTCCGTGCCGCCAATGAAGCCCGCCCGCCGCAGCCCTCGCGCATGTTTTTTAGTGTCGGGGCTAAAGCCGAGGGTAAACCCGCATCCCTGAGCAAACGGCGTAGCGCCCGTCAGCGTGAACATTTACGCCGTCAAGGGCTTGACCCGGCCCGACCTGAAGCGCGGGTCAAACCACAGGGGGTAGTCTGGGTCTCATGGCGCTGGTTTTCCGGCGCACTGAGCCTGACGCTCATCTTTGTTTTCTATGCTATGTTGGGCACAAATGTTTTTGTGGTCAATTCAGTGGCGGTGGGTGGCGAAAAATATCTGACCGCCGAGCAAATTTTTGAGGCGGCAGGGATCGCCAACAAACATCTTTTCTGGGTGGATCCATTAGATGTGGAAAAACGTTTAGAATCCAATCCGAGCATTGCCGACGCCCAAGTGTTTGTCGGTTGGCCTCCCAACATGGTTTCGATTCTGATTAGCGAGCGCGAACCCGCCTTGATTTGGGAACAGGGCAATTTCCGCGTATGGGTAGATGTCAACGGCATTGTGATGTTTCAACGCGAGGAGCGCACTGAATTGTTGCGTATTGTCAGCCGCGAACAAAACGCCGAACCGTTGGGCGTTGGCTCGACGATTGACCGCGAGGTGATTGCCGGAGCGTTGCAATTAAAGGCTAAATTCCCTAATATAGAAGAGCTATTGTATGACCCGGTCAAAGGCTTGGGTTATCAGGATGGGCGTAACTGGATTGTCTGGTTTGGGGTTGGCACGAACATGGAAATGAAAGTATTGGTCTATGATGCCATCGTGCGGGCCTATAACCCTGCCATTCAATTCCTCGAAGTGGATGTCTCTGACCCCGACCATCCCAGTTTTACAGACCGTTTTCCAACAGACCAATAAAGAAACCCACCACAGGTTGAGGTTGAATGGGTGAGCTAGTTGTCGGTATTGATATAGGTACGACCAAAATTTGTACCATCGTCGGCGAAGTCCGCACCAACGACACGTTTGTTTTGGGTGTGGGTGTCGAACCCGCACGTGGGATGCGTAAGGGCATGGTCACCGATGTTGACCAATTGAGCGCCAGCATTTCATCGTCGGTGCATAAGGCCGAACGCGCCAGTGGTTACGAAATCGGGCGGGCGTTTGTATCCCTTTCCGCCAACCACATCCAAAGCACCAATAATATGGGCGTGACAGGTATTTCGGGCACCCGTGAGGTCGAATTGGGTGATGTGGAACGAGCGATGGATGCGGCCCGTGCTTTCCCCATCCCACATGGCCGGGAAATTTTGCACGTCATCCCCCGCCGTTACAATTTGGACGAACATCAAGGCATCCGCAGCCCATTAGGAATGCACGGTTTCCGCCTAGAGGTCGAATCACACATTATTATGGCGTCGAGTTCCAGCCTGCGTAATCTGGAAAAATGTGTAGAAAATGCCGGGGTCTATGTGGATCGTTTTATCTTAAACCCGCTGGCCTCCGGGGATGTCACCGTTACCCCCACCGAGCGCGAATCCGGCGTCATGGTACTGGACATTGGGGGCGGCACAACCGACATCGCCATTTTCAACGAGGGCACCATCTGGCATACCGCCGCGATTTCCGTGGGAGGACAGCATGTTACCAACGACATCGCGCACGGCCTCAATCTGCCATTTGAGTTAGCTGAGGCGGTCAAATTAGAATATGGACACGCCGACCCCCGTGAAATCAATCCGTTAGAAACCTTTCCGGTGCAGCCTTTTGGTGAAGAACACCTGAGCAAAGTCAAACGCAGCGACCTAGTCATGATTATCAATGCTCGTGTCACCGAATTATTTGAACTGATTGAACAAGAAGTACAAAAGAGTGGCTTTGACGGGATGCTTCCGGCGGGAGTGGTTTTGACGGGTGGGGCGAGTTTGTTACCGGGCATGAAAACCGTCGCCAATCGCATTTTAAAAGTCCCAGCCCGTCTAGCTCAACCAGATAACGTGACGGGCATGTCGGATATGCTACGTAGTCCGGCCTATAGTACATCCGTAGGATTGCTAAGACTTGGGCTTATCATGGATATTGAAGATACGCGCCGTGCCAATTTGCGAAAAAATGGCCGCGCACGCCAGGCCACCGACAACAACGCGGGGATTGGCAAGATATTCGGCAAAATTGTCAAACGGTTCTTACCCGAAGATGAAAATTTGCCTTGAAACGAATTCTGGTTTAATCTGATATTCATATATTCCAAGCATGGCGCGTGGCAAAAATTAACCATGCCCTAACTTTTCATAGTCAAGAAGGCGGTTTGCGCGTCCTTCACAAAATTCATAAACTGGTAATGTAACGCCCTTAATCCTAAAAAGGCAGTCGCCTGCCTTAGGGGGAAGTAGAGAATTTTATGTCAACAGACTTTTTGCACTCAGCCGCCGAAGATAATTTCGCACACATCAAAGTTGTGGGTGTGGGGGGCGGTGGTGGTAATGCCGTTAACCGCATGATTGATGAAGGCATGGGCGGGGTTGAATTTATTGGCATCAACACCGATTCTCAGGCACTCATTCTGAGCAAAGCCAAAACTCGCGTCCGCATCGGTGATAAGCTCACACGTGGGTTAGGCGCAGGCGGCAATCCCGAAATTGGGCGTAAGGCCGCTGAAGAAAGCGTTGATGAAATCTATGAAGTCCTGCGCGGTGCCGACATGGTGTTTATCACCTGCGGCATGGGTGGTGGGACTGGTACGGGTGCAGCGCCAATTGTGGCCCAAGCCGCCCGTGAACTGGGTGCATTGACCATCGGCGTCGTGACTCGTCCCTTCACCTTTGAAGGTGCGCGGCGTCAGCAATCATCCGAATCTGGCATTGAAGCCCTCAAGGGTCAGGTGGATACATTAATCGTCATTCCCAATGACCGCCTGCTTCAAATTGTAGATAAGAAAGCCAGTTTGCAGCAAGCCTTTGCGATGGCCGATGACGTTTTGCGGCAGGGTATTCAAGGGATTTCCGAATTGATTACTGTGCCCGGTCTCATCAACCTCGACTTCAATGACGTGCGTGCCATTATGAGCGAAGGTGGCGCGGCCTTGATGGCGGTTGGACGTGCTAAGGGCGAAGATCGCGCCCGCCAAGCAGCCGAAGCTGCCATTTCTAGCAACCTGCTCGATGTCACCATTGATGGCGCACGCGGTATCCTGTTCAATGTGACAGGCGGCCCGAACATGAGCCTATTTGAAGTCAACGAAGCCGCTGCCATCATCAAAGAGACGGCTCACCCCGATGTGAACCTCATCTTCGGCGCGGTCATTGATGAGAATATGGGTGATGAAATTCGTATCACGGTTATTGCGACCGGCTTTGAGCAAGGCAATCGGGTTGGAGTACGCCGCCCAAATCAGCCTGCTAACGATTGGGCGCAACCGCGTCAGCAATATCAAGCGCCCCAACAACCGCAATATCAGCCACAGCCGACCTATTATCAACAGCCGCCCACGCAGCACCAAGCGCCCCCACCGCCGCAATATCAACCCCAGCAACCACCGCCACCTGCTGCCGAGCCACCTGCCGCACCGCCGCCGCAATTCCAACCGCCTGTGCAGCAGCAACCCCAACCTCCGGCCCAACAACAACCACCGCGCAAAGAAGAATTGCCCGTGCGTGGTTATGAATCATCCGAAGACTTGGATATTCCTGCCTTCCTGCGCCGGAATAAGGATCGGTAGTTCTCAGTAATTTACTAGATTGAATAAACGCCCCTTGCTGGTAATTGCTAGTGAGGGGTTTTTGATTCAGCCATTATGCCAACTCACCGTTATTTTTTACACTTTTCAGCACGTTAAGGTATCTTTCCGATGTTACACTTGGAAAGGTGGGTTTTGTTTTATTGGTATGATTAGGAGCAAGCAATGTCAACCATTTTGATGGTCGAAGATGACGCCCCAATGGCAGGGCTATATGGAAGAGCGCTAGAAGCACAGGGACATGAAGTGATTATCGCGCCCGGTATCCAACTTGGGCTTGAGATTCTAGAAAGCAAATGGACTGATTTGATTATTCTGGATATGACCCTACCCGATGGGCCGGGAACCCAAATTCTAGATTTTTTGGAGACCCACCCCAAGGTTATCCCGGTAATTATCATGACCGGATTTTCACGTTATCTCAAACAGGGCGAACGCAACATTGTATCCGCCACGTTATCCAAACCTGTGACGACTTCCCAGCTACTTCAATCGGTGAGTGCAGTACTTGAAGACCTTAACCTACGCGAAGAATAGTCTACATTTCTGGTTGGCCTTGCTGATAGGGGTATCTGTTTTATCCTTCCCCCATTCAGTCGCCGCCCAAGATAACCCCACTCAAGACCGTGTCTACGAACTCATGGCCGAAATCGAGAACACCTATGGGGTCGGTTTTGCCTATCCGGCGGAATGGCAGGCCACCAGCGCCAATGAGGTCATTCAATTTAACGAGTATCTTACCGTCATTCTGGAATCATTAGGGCGGGTATCCAAAACCCTCTATCAATTTGGACGAGCGCCCGACGACCCTCTCCGCATTACCCCTGCTGATTATTTCCGGTTGCATTTTGACCGTGCCCACATCGTCATAGACCGCACCACGCAGTTAAGCGGTAATTTCGCGGGCAAAACAAATCCCCTCTATGGCAATGGCCTCATCATCGGCTATTCCATTCAACTGACCGGGGAGGGGATGCGCCAACCATTTACCTTCGCCCATGAATTGGGTCATGTGGTAGACAGCCTTCTAACCGATTTGCCCCATACACAGCATGTTGAATTTCTGGGTGGGGCTTGGGGCGCGGTCAATTGGATTCCCGGTGACGGCTACATCGGCAACGAACGAATGTTTCCGCGTGCCGTAGGTGGCCCAAATGAGGATTTTGCCGATACCTTTGGGCAAATGATGATGGGCAAACTGAATCCACTGAAAAGCACCGCCCCTCGCTGGGCATTTATGGTTATCCACCTGCGGGAATGGCTGGATGCCATCCGTAAACTGCCTATCACCTAATTTCCTCACCCCTTCATCAAATGAGCGTCATCATTTGAACAGCTTGCCAGAGGTTGACATTACCCGTCAAGGTGTTTACGATTCTAGGGTGTCTATTTAATGGAAACCTATTACTTTGTGGAGTCGTCTGGGCGATGAGAAGAATCATCTTCGCAGTTACCGTCCTTGCCCTAATAAGTTTTGCCAATACCCACCTAAGCCAATTTATTCCCCAATCCGCGCCGACCATCGTGCGTGCTGATGGTGACAGTCTATTTGGCGTGGGCGCATGTTCAAAATTGACCCAAGAAACACCACGTACACCTGAATGTGATGCGGAAATTGCCGCCAACCCGCTACCCGAATTGGTACACCCGGTCGAATATGACGAAAAACGCGACGGACAGGGCCATCCACGTAGCGTAATGCTGCCCGACGAACCGCTGCCTTTCCCAATCGCGTGGCAAAAACGCCCTTGGTATTTCAGCGATGCCCCCGGCGTTCTGCCTGCCGACAACGACTGGACCAACGCCCGTCTGATTGGGCATTACGCCATGTATTACGCCTATGCCGTCGTAGAGGCGAACAACGCCCTATGGTATCTAATTGGCCCCGGTCAGTGGATGAAAGACGAATTTGTGTCCGTGCTGCAAATCGCCCCCCGTCCCGAAGGGGTCACTGGCCCTTGGGTCGCTATTGATGTCACTCAACAAACGTTGGTGGCATTTGTAGATGATACCCCGGTCTATGCCACACTCGTTTCGACAGGCTACTGGATTTTGACCGACACTGGCTTATTCCAAGTCTATGCCCGTACCCTTTCGACCACGATGTCTGGCCCACCCGGCGCAAATCCGCCCGAATATGTGCTGCCTGCGACCCCTTGGGTGCAGTTTTTCAACAAAGATGAGGCACTGCATGGGGCCTATTATCACAATTATTTTGGCATGAAGCGCAGTCACGGTTGTATCAATTTGTCCCCCGGTGATGCCGAATGGGTCTGGAATTTCTTCGACCAGACCGCCGATGAATGGCATCCCAGTGGGGTTGATACATTCTTTGTAGACCATCCCGAAAAAGCCCCTTGGGTGCTGGTCTATGAAAGTCCTGATGTTCCAGTAGCAGTGACATGGTAAATAATCGAATGAAGCGACAAACTTTCCTTTTCACCGTGATGGCGCTGACCCTGTTGGTTGGCGCTTTTCTCCCCTCCATCCCGGCCCGTGCCCAGACTTCGACGGTGGTAGTCGTCTATACCGATTTTGACGACAATATCGTGTTGTTTGATTCATCCACCGGAGCCAACCGCACCTTGATCGCAGCTCAAGCAGGTCGGAGCGTGGATTATCGCCTGCTGCTGTCGCCGGACAAAACAAAGGTCGCCATTTACGCCTACAGTTTTGATGTGGCGGCGGCCCGTTCCGGTGATACCACCACGGTCCAAGATACCCTCCAGATTTTCAGCCTACCCGATGGTGAAAGCCTGCTGAGCGAAGTTTTGATGCTGCCCAACATCTTGGGTGTCGGCGTGAATGAAGATGAATTCCCGCCAATGAGCATCACCGATTTTGTGGCATGGTCACCCGATGGCAACCAGCTTGCATGGATTACGAATAATCCCGGCTGGAACAGCGTACATGTTTTCCCCAGCAGCACGGCTGGCGAATCCGTCACGAATCTGATTTCCAGTGAGGACGCAGTAGGCCAACTTAGCACCTTACGCTGGTCACCCAACGGCACACAATTGGCTTATGCCAGCGTATCCACGTTTGTCAGCGCCGATGGTAGCCCTCAGACGAACGGTATCTATGCCTATTCACTCGCAGATGACACCCGCACCCCGGTAGAAATTGGCAATAACGGGGCACCTTATTGGTTTTTGGGCTGGGACACCAATGGCAGCCTCTTGTGGTCGCCCTTTGGGATAGATGCTGGTGCGACAGGTCTCTATCGCTATGACCTTGCCACCGGAACGGACATTGAAGTCATCCCCACCACCCAACCCATATCACGGGTAGCAGTGGATGCCAGTATTCAGACGATTGCGTTTGCCGTTCCAAATCTCAGCCTAGATGGCAGCACCACACAGGCCGGACTTGTACCGGGGGCTTATGTAATCGGGGCGGACGACCAACCCGAACAGGTCTTTGCCGCCGATAATCTCTATGGGGTCTCTTTCATCCAAACGGGATTGTTGGCTGTCGGTAATGACACCGTGATTCGAGTCGCCGACAACACCCAGTTCAACATGAATTTGCTGCGCCGGGCCATCTTCTCACCCGATGGCACGCAGGCGATTGGCGAAAAAACATCCAAGACCTTTTTGCGTGAACTAGCAAGCGAGACCGAAACCGAAATCTACGCTCTGTACTTCGTGGATGGGGATTGGCTCGACGCCAACACTGTCTTGATGAAAGTCGGGGCGTATGGGTCGGTTATTGGAGTTTGGCAAGTCGGCGGAAGTTTCACTCAACTCGTTGAGAATTCAGGCAATGGCCCATTTGTGGGTGTTCTGAAATAGTCTTAATCTGGCTTTTCTATGGGCCGATGTGTACAATGACGCTGTTCGGTTTGAGGGGGAAAATCTGCGAGGTGACTTGTGGCGGAACAATATGAGATTCCACTTTTTCCTTTAAATACCGTGCTTTTCCCCGGCATGATCCTCCCGCTTCGCATTTTCGAGGAGCGCTATAAGCTCATGCTGAAACAGTGTATCGCCGAAGCCAAACCTTTTGGTGTGGTGCTGCTTAAATCAGGCCCAGCCGAAGGCACCTTTAGTGGTCAAATCTATAACATCGGCACGACGGCGCAGATCACCCAAGTCAATCCAATGGTAGATGAGACGTATAACATTTTGACGTTGGGCATGAAACGTTTCCGGCTAATTGAAGCGTATCAAGTCCACCCCTATCTAAGCGCCATCGTGGAAGATTATCCGCTGACCAATGGCAACACCCCCGAAGCCATTTCCGGCTCGCTGCGGTTGCTGCATCTGATCGAAAAATATCTAGATAGCTTCCGCAAAGTTGGCAAACTGCCGTTTCGCATTGACCAAGTACCCACCGACCCAATCACGTTGGCATTCTTGACCGCGATTATGCTGCCCGTCTCCAACGATGATAAACAATCGCTATTGAGCGTGGTGGATATCCCTGAACTATTGCGGGAGGAGTTCGACTTGATGCGCTACGAAACCCACATGACGCAGATTTTGGCAAATGAACCCCAAGCACCAATCCACCCCACGTCGTCGTTTTCGCTGAATTAGAACTATCCCTGTATTCGCAGATACGTTATCTTTGTAGGGACGCTGTTTATCGGGCGTCTCTACTTATTTTGTTTATGGAGCAAGCAAAACAATGCGTATTGTTCTGGATGCAATGGGCAGCGACAATTGCCCTATACCCGATGTTGAAGGTGCTGTCCAAGCCGCCCGTGAATTTGGCGATACACTGATTTTGGTAGGGAATGAAACCTGCATCAAAGCCGAACTCACCAAATATCCGACGACGGGCCTGTCAATTGAAGTGGTAAATGCCAGCCAAGCCATCACGATGGAAGACACCCCATCCAAAATTGTCAAAGGCAAACCCGATTCATCCATCCATGTCGGCCTGCAATTGGTCGAAGATGGCAAGGCCGATGCGTTTGTCACCTGTGGCAATACCGGCGCTGTTTTTGCAGTGGCAACCACCGTCAAGGTTCGCCGTATTCAAGGCATCCATCGGCCTGCCCTCAGTACCATCATCCCGCTTGGTGAAAAATATGTCGTCCTGATTGATATTGGCGCAAATGCCGACTGCAAACCCGAATATTTGGCTCAATTTGGATTGATGGGCAGTGTTTATGCCGAAAAAGCCCTCGGGATACCAAATCCCAAAATCGGCCTGCTGTCGAATGGTGAAGAAGAAGGCAAGGGCAACGAACTCACCAAGAGCACATTGCCTCTGTTAGCCGCTTCGGGCCTAAACTTCATCGGCAACATTGAACCCAAAGAGATGGTGGAAGGTCACGCGGACGTGATTGTATCGGATGGCTTTGTTGGCAATATGGTCGTCAAAACATTGGAGGCGACCAGCACTATGGCATTTGCCGAAATCAAAAAGGCAGCGATGCAAAATCTGCGCGGCAAGGCTGGCGGTTTCCTGCTAAAACCGCTTCTCGGTGGGGTTCGCAAGAAATTTGACCCATTTGAAATTGGGGGTGCGCCTCTTTTGGGGGTGAATGGTGTTGTAATAATCGGTCATGGTCGAAGCAACGCCTATGCAGTGAAAAATGCGATAAGACAGGCACGTTTGGCGGTGACGGGGGATATTGTGAATACGATTCGACAAGGCTTGGCCCGTCAACCCTAAGAACCGACTCCGTGACCAAAAACTAAAACCCGTATATCTCATTAGTAAGGAGCAGTGCCTTCATGGACTATACGCGCAATGGAAGGCCACGAGTAGTTGTCACTGGCATGGGAATTATTTCACCGCTTGGTTCGACGCTGGAAAAATATTGGCAGGGCCTAAGAAATGGCGTTTCCGGCATCAAACGCATCTCCAAATTTGACCCCAGTCATCTCAATGTTCAAATCGCGGGCGAAGTCACCGATTTCGTAGTCACTGATTACCTTGAAGTAAAAGAGGCCCGTCGGCTTGAACCATCGTCGCAATACTCTGTCGCCGCCGCCAAAATGGCAATTGCCGATGCTGGACTCAGCGATGATGATTTGGAACGTGATGCCGAACGCACCGGGGTCGTCATGGCAACTGGTTTAGCAGGGTTTGATGCGGCCTTTGCCTCGTTTTCAAGTTTCCGCACCAAAGGCTCACGTCCCGGCCCAATGGCCCTCACCGCCGCCCTACCCAATATGCCCGCCCATTATGTTAGCATGACCACCCGCGCCAAAGGCCCGTTGAATGCCATTACGACCGCCTGCGCTGCGGGAACACAAGCCATCGGTGAAGCCTTCGAGTTGATCCGGCGCGGGCGTTCCGATATGGCGTTTGCGGGTGGTGTCGAAGCCATCATGCAAGACTATTCCATCGCCGCCTTTGACTCCATGACCGTGCTGACCCGCGATTACAACGATAATCCTACCGCCGCCAGCCGCCCCTTTGACAAAAACCGCAACGGTTTTGTTTATGCCGAAGGTTGTGGCCTCTTGGTCTTGGAATCGCTGGAACATGCCGAAAAACGCGGCGCTCGAATTTATGCCGAAGTATTGGGACACGGTTCATCATCCGATGCCTTCCATGTCGCTGCGATTGACCCGGATGGGGCGGGGGCGCTCCGTTCGATGCGTTGGGCGATGGAGGACGCCGGGTTAAATCCGGACGACCTCGACTATATCAACGCACACGGCACATCCACCCTGCCAAACGACCAAATTGAGACGCTTGCCATCAAGAAATTGTTGGGGGAACACGCCTATGAAATCGCGGTCAGTTCAACCAAGAGCATGATTGGTCATGCCTTTGGCGGCGCGGGGGCAGTTGAAGCGGTGGCTACCATTTTGATGATCTTTAACCAGATTATCCACCCGACCATCAATTACACCACACCCGACCCGAACTGCGATCTGGATTACGTGCCAAATGAAGCACGCGACGCCAAGATTCGGCACGCTATGTCGAACAATCTTGGCCTCGGCGGTCAAAACGCGAGTGTAGTGTTCGGCGCAGTCTAAATTCTAATTCTCTAACCAATCAAAAATCCCCGCTGAGGATAACGCCTTCACGGGGATTTTTTGTTCCCTTAAATTCGGAGGTAGGTATCAGATTTTCGACTGTTTCATCGGCAGGACATCAATCTGTGCCGCCAGCGCGAAATCTTTCTCGGTTAACCCACCTGCGGAGTGCGTCGTAAGGGTCAAGGTGACTTTCTTGAATTTCACCAGAATATCGGGGTGATGGTCACCCGCCTCCGCCAGATGTCCCACCGTGCTGACAAAGGCCAACGCCGCTGGAAACGAAGTCAGGGTATAGGTTTTGAAGATTTCATCGCCCTGCCGTGCCCATCCATTTGTTTTGGCGAGATGAGCGTTGATTTGTGCTTCTGATAATCGTTCTACCATGTTCCCATCCTTGTTAGATTAGCTGGCATGTAGGGTTTGCTGTGTCGTGGCGGCGCGCTGGCATAATGAACTGCCCCCTGCTTGTAACCACTCCTGCAAACGGGTACTGCTGTCTTTGCCATTGGTCGCATCTTCATAGATACCCATGCCCCAATAGAAATAGCGCCGGGTTTCGTCGGGCCAGCGTGCCCACCCCCACGAAATCACCCCATGTCCGCCATTGTAACCAGCAAGTGCCAACCCTGCGTTGCCATCGGCTTTCTGTAATCCCTGTGATAGATAGGTCAGGCCGCGCATGGCGTTGGTTTGTACATCGGTCATATTCTCACCGACAGCAAAGTGGAAGGGCATTACTTGGAACAAACCCTGTGCCCCCGCCCCCGATCCCACGGTTGGATCGCCACAGCTTTCAATTTGGATAACCGTCGCAATCAGATTGGGGTCAAGGTTATAGTCCTGTGCCCATTGGGCGATTTGTGGTGCCCAATATTGCACTTCCGGCGTAAACAAAGGCGAAATAGTGGTGGCAATATGTGATGGGTCGCGCCGATCTACGACCACATAGGTGACCTTTGGAGGTAGTGACAGGTACAACGAGCGCCCGATGAATACTCCCAAAAATCCAGCCAACCCACAGATGAAAAACACGAAAAACGTAACGCAACTCGCCCTGAGAAACGAATTTCCAGAGCGATGTTCGGGGCTTTCTACAATTTCAAGTGGGTCATACACGACCTCACGCACGGTAATGGTCTTGGTCGGTTCTTCGTGATGCCGACTTTGATGGCTTGTTGGATGCGGCAAGGATCCCCCTCGAACCCTTTGTTTCACCTAAACATTTAGAAGAGACTACTGGACGAACGCCCGATATGGCCCATAAATTCAGCCCGGGTCTTATCGTTTTCGCGGAAAATACCCATCATCGCGCTGGTCGTCATGCTCGAATGAGCCTTCTTGACACCGCGCATCATAGAACACATATGGACACCTTCGCAGACAACTGCTACACCTTGCGGATGTAACACTTGCATCAAGAAATCAGCAATCTGTTGTGTCATACGTTCTTGCACCTGCAAACGTCGCGCAAACATATCAACAATGCGCGGGATTTTGGACAAGCCGATGACCTTATCATTCGGCACATAGGCCACATGCGCTTTACCAATAAAGGGCAACATATGGTGTTCACATAAGCTGTAATATTCGATGTCGCGTACCACAATCATTTCCTGATATTCGACATCAAACAAGGCATCATTCACCAGCTTTTCCGGATTTATATGATAACCTTCCAGCAGTTCTTTGTACATACGCGCTACCCGATGAGGAGTACGCAATAACCCTTCGCGTTCCGGGTCTTCGCCCACGCCTTCAAGGATGCTCCGCACCGCCGCTTCAATGGCTTGATCGTCCTGCTCATAATCCAAATCAATCTCAAAACTTTCGAGCAGGTGCTCCGATAACAGATTGCGATAGCCACTATCATGACTATTGTGCCCATTATGTCCATTGTGATTAGCTGTCATGATGATCTCTCCCGAGTTGCGACGTTAAAAAGATTTGTCTCTGGTTAAGCCAGAGTGTTACGCTATCGCTGACTGTTGATGGAACTTTGCGAGGAAGGGGTACTTCACACCAGATTAGATGTCTTGGCCCGACCATTTATTACTTCTTATACAAGATAATCAGAACATATGATAGCACAATGAGTCTTAGATAATCGTTAAATTAAGACCCTTTAAATCAGGTAAAATAAGCCCAATCGGATAACCACCAAGGAGCCGAATCGTGCCCAGCGATATGATTGAAATTGATAGTTTGCGTCTGCGCTGCCTGATCGGGTTTAGCGAATGGGAACTCGACAAAAAACAGGATGTCATCATCCATATGACGCTGTTTACCGATATTCGGAAAGGCGGCCTAAGCGATAACCCTGCTGATATTCTAAACTACAAAACCGTCAACAAGGCCGTCATTCGAATGGTCGAGGACTCGCATTACAAAACCCTCGAAGCCCTTGCCACCGCCATTGCCCGTGTCGCTATTGTAGATTGTGGCGTGCCTCATATTCGCGTCAAGGTTGAGAAACCGGGAGCATTGCGTTTTGCGGATAGCGTCGCCATTGTGATTGAGCGCACCACCGAGGATTTTCAAGATGTCTAGCAAGGTGTTTTTGGCGCTCGGCTCCAACATCAAGCCCGTTGAGAATCTCCGCGCCTGCCTCAAATTGTTGCAGGAGCATTTTGACATATGGAACTTATCGCCTGTCTATGAAACCCCACCCGTCGGCTTTACTGAACAAGCCGCGTTTTTGAATGCTGCCGTCCAAATTTCAACCGAACTTGACCCCGCCAGTGTCAAAGCCATTCTGCAAAATATCGAAAATCAGTTAGGGCGGGTACGTGACCCCAACAATAAGAATGCCCCACGCACGATTGACCTCGATATTGCCCTGTGGGATGAGGCCACTTTCACCTATGGCGAGAAAAATTGGCGGGTGCCCGACCCCGACATCCTACGTTTTATCCATCTGGCGCGTCCGCTGGCTGACCTTGCTCCCGATTATGTATATCCGGGGACAGATGATACACTTGCCAGCATTGCGGAAAAACTAGCGATAGTTGAAATACACGTTTGCAGCAACATATGGTGATGGAATGAAACTCACAGGCTCCCATCTATTTGAGGCCGACCAAGCAACCGTCTGGGAACTGCTCATGAATCCCGAGGCCATTGCCAAAGCCCTCCCCGGTGTAAAAGAACTGATTCCCATTGAAGGCCACGACCTAACATGGCAAATTTCAGCCAAAGTGGGCCTCCCCTTCCTCAGTGGGAATTACATGGGGACAATCCAAATGCGCGAAGTCGAAGTCCCTAATCAGTATCGCCTCACGGTCAGCGGCGGGGGTCAGCACAGCGAGGTGAACGGTACAACGTTGATTAGTCTTACTCAGCAATCCGATCCAAATCAAACGCGCGTCAGTTGGGTTGCGGAGGCGACGGTCTCCGGTGAACTTGCCAGCATTAGTGAGCGATTCATTGCAGTGGGTGCTAACGCCTTAAGTCAACAATTCTTCCACGAACTCGCCAAGCAACTTTGATACTGCTCCTGAAAAATCCGGCATTTTCTGCTCTAAAGGGAGGGTTGGGGTAAAATCGGTTCAATGCTGCTGGGGCGATATGAATGTCGCCTTTTCCCTAAAGGGTAATGTATGTTTCAAAATATCGAAGCCGTCCAAGCCGCCCTTGAATCTCAGAATTATATTGCCGAGCGTGGATTGGTCACGGCGATTTATTTGGCCCTGCGTTTAAATAAGCCGCTTTTTTTAGAGGGTGAAGCAGGTGTCGGCAAAACCGAAATCGCTAAAGTCCTCGCCAAAATCTTAGATACCAACCTCATCCGCCTGCAATGTTATGAGGGCCTCAACGTCAACACCGCCCTCTATGAATGGAATTATGCTCACCAACTGCTTTATCTGCGCTTATTAGAGGCCAGTGGCGCAACCCGCGAAGAAATGCGAGCCGGATTGTTTACGCCCGAATTTTTACAGGCCCGCCCCTTGCTGCAAGCCCTCGAAATGAGCGCCAATGGTCGTCCACCCGTCTTGCTAATTGATGAAATTGACCGTGCCGACGAAGAATTTGAAGCGTTTTTGCTGGAACTGCTCTCCGATTTTCAAGTCACGATTCCCGAACTCGGCACGATTCAAGCCAAAGTTCCGCCGGTGGTCGTTGTCACCTCCAATCGCACCCGTGAAATCCACGACGCCCTGAAACGCCGCTGTCTCTACTACTGGATTGACTATCCCAATTTCCAAAAAGAACTAGCGATTGTGCGGGCCAAAGCACCGCAGGCCGAAGCCAATCTTGCCAAACAAGTGACCGCCTTTATCCAAGAATTGCGCCGCATGGAGCTATTTAAAGCACCGGGGGTGGCGGAAACATTGGATTGGACAATGGCCCTCATCGCCCTAGATCAACAGACTCTTTCGCCAGAAATTATCGAGCAAACGGCGGGGGTTATCCTGAAATATCAAGAAGATGTGCAAATGCTGACGGGTAAATCTCTGCTATCCGCCCTTGATCGTGCCCAAATGACTATGACGGCGCAGATGTAAGATGAACAACAGTGCGCGGTGGGGTAGATATTTAGGGCCAGTTGATTCGCCCTATCACGGCGGCAAGTTCCTGCAAAATCTGCTGCTCTTTGGGCGATTATGCAAAGCGTTGGGCATGGATATCACCCCCAACTGCATGATGGATGTGGCCCATGCACTAGAATTTGTAGATTTAGCTAAGCAAGAAGACGTTTATCATACCTTTCGCGCCCTCATGGTCACTCGCCAGCGTGATCTAGACCTTTTTGACCAAGCCTTCCACATTTTTTGGCAAACCCCCATCGAGGGTTGGGCTACAATGGAACTGAAATCGCCCGGTCGTCGGATTCAGCGCCAACAGTCCAATCCTACGCTTGGCAGCTCACCCCCCACCAACAAAAACGGACACCCCAACAGCGAAACCGAGACGATTACCTTTGTCCCGACCTATAGTGATTATGAAACCCTACGCACCAAAAATTTCGCCGAGATGACGGGCGAAGAAATCGTAGCAGCTAAACGCATTATGGAACGGTTAGCGTGGTCATTAGGGATGCGCCAGACCCGCCGCTTTCATCCCGGCAATGGCGACCAACTGGATTTGCGGCGCCTATTCGCCCAAAATATACATTATGCGGGTGAATTGATTGACCTTCCCACCCGTGTGCCGACCTTTAAGCCCCGTCCACTGGTCATGATTTGCGACATCAGCGGCAGCATGGAGCGTTATACCCGCTTGCTGCTGCATTTTGTCCATACCCTATCCCAAAGCATCTATCAGGTCGAATCGTTCGTGTTTAGCACCCGCCTCAGTCGCATCACCCGCACTATTCGGCGCACGGCAGTAGATCGTGCCCTTGCCGACGTCGGAATCACGGTGAAGGATTGGGGCGGCGGCACAAAAATCGGTGAGGCGCTGCACACCTTTAATTACCAATGGGCGCGACGTGTCTTGGGACGTGGGGCGGTCGTGCTGCTGATTACCGATGGGTGGGATCGTGGCGACCCCGATGTATTGAGGGCCGAGATTGAACGGCTACAACGCAACTGCCACCGTCTCATTTGGCTCAATCCGCTGCTCGGTTCACCGGATTATGAACCCCTGACACGCGGCGCTCAGGCCATGCTGCCCTGTGTGGATGATTTTTTGCCTGTCCACAATCTAGCCAGCCTCGAAAATCTAGCCAAAGAACTTTGGAAGGTCAATTGGCATCGGCCCACTCGCGTAAGACATGCCCATTTCAATAGCTCAAAATGATAAATCTGATTGACGGGTGGTAGAAAAAACATGTTGGATATTCTCGATACCGTACAAAATTGGTTAAACGAAAAACACCCCGTCGCGCTCGCCACTGTGGTCAATACATGGGGATCGTCTCCGCGTGCCCCCGGCTCAAAAATGGCGGTCACTGCGGATATGGTAATAATCGGCTCGGTCAGCGCAGGGTGTGTGGAAAATGCCGTCATCCAAGAGGCCCTCGATGCCCTGCAGGACAGCAAACCGCGCCTGCTGCAATTTGGCGTCAGTGATGACACGGCATGGGATGTTGGCTTGGCGTGCGGCGGCAAAATTTCGATCTATGTTGAGCCGCTAGACGTGCAGTTCTGGCAACTAACCGCCGACCTTGTGCGCCGCGATACCCCTCACGCCGCCATCACCATCCTTGAGGGCGATTCGGTGGGTAAAAAGGTATTGGTGGGTTCAGATGGGGCGATGTTATATGCCAGTGCTGGCCTCACCTCAAATCAAACCGCTACCCTTGCTGACGCTGCACATCAAAGTCTACAAGCGGGGCAAACCAAAGCCTGTACTGTCGCCGAATGGAACGTTTTGATTGAGGCGCATCTTCCCCGACCGCACCTGATTATTGTCGGCGGGGCGCAGATAGCAATGGCCCTACAACGATTCGCCCAGCAGTTGGGTTTTGAGGTCATATTGGTTGACCCACGCAAGGCCTTCGCCACCCCCGAACGTTTCCCCGATGTCGCCCAAATTTTGCACACCTATCCCGACAAAGCACTGCCCCAAATCGGCCTAACTTCTGAAACTTACCTTGCTGTTCTGACCCACGACCCCAAGATTGATGACCCCGCCCTCATAACAGCCCTCCCCGTTGGCGTGCGGTATATCGGAGTCTTGAGCAGTCGCCGCACTCACGAAAAACGCCTTGAACGCCTCACCGTACAGGGGGTTGACCCCAGTCTATTCGACCAGATTTACACCCCCATTGGTCTTAATATTGGGGCAAAAACACCGGAAGAAATCGCGCTGTCCATCATGGCGGAAATCATCACGGTCAAAAATGGAGTGCCCCAATGAAGTTTGGCCCGGTGTCGGTGGCGGCGGTTGGCAAAATTCTGGCACATAATTTGGTCGGGCCAGATGGCAAAAAACTCATTGGTAAGGGCCATCGCTTGACCAGTGCCGACGCCGAAATCCTCCGGGCCAATGGCTATTCGAGTGTGGTGGTGGCCGCCCTCGACCCCACTGATTTGGGTGAAAATGAGGCGGCCCGTCGTGTAGGGATAGCCATCGCAGGGCCAATTTATCGGCGGAGGTAGATGGCCCACTGGTTATCAATGTGGAGTTATTGCGCCGCCTCAACAGCATTGATGAGGGCATCACGATTGCCACCCTACGCGAACATACACCCGTCAAAACCCCCCACCCTGATTACCCTCGTCAAAATCATTCCCTTTGCTATGCCCACCGCACGGGTCGAAGACGTAGAGGCCATCGCCCGCGAATTCGGCCCGGTGGTATCGGTACGCCCACTGAAACCCACATCTGTCTCGCTGATTATCTCCGGCCCGGAAAGCGCCCGTGATCGTTTATTAGGGGATTTTACGCCACCCCTCGAACACCGGGATTCAGACATTGGGCAGTTCGCTGAAATCGGTTAGTTTCGTCCCACACACCGCCGAAGCGATTGCCCAAGCCCTGTGTGATGAGCAAGCCGCCGAATCGGGCCTCATGATGCTTGCTGGTATTTCCGCCATCATTGACCGCGACGATGTTGTCCCCACCGCGCTCCGTCAGGCTGGGGATAGTGTCAGCCACTTTGGGGTGCCTGTTGACCCCGGCAGTCTGTTGATGTTGGGCTATTTGGGCAACATCCCAGTGATTGGCGCTCCCAGTTGCATCAAATCCTATAAAACCAACATTATTGATTGGATTTTGCCGCGCCTATTGGCAGGGGAACGTCTTACCCATGCCGATTTAATTGAGATGGGACATGGCGGCCTGCTGGATGATATTAGTGACCGCCCCATGCCCCGAAACACTGATTAGGCCGATTCTTTGGGACGCCGATTCTGTTCCAACCAATGCACACCAAAATCCACCACCCCGCGTTGTGAAACCAGATGCGTTTCCGCTTGGCCTACTTTGCCGGGAACATACCCGATACTCGCCTCATAATCCGCCCCGCATTTCTCAAAATCATCGGAATCATAGGCCAGCATGTCATATGCCACCCATTCACGTTTGCCATTCACCAAAATCGCGCTGCCCTGTTTTTCCATTGCCTTGCCGGGGTAATTACTACGGTGTTCGGCAAGATGCAGCGAGGTGTTATTGGCATGAACAACCCCCAACAACAAAACTTGCCCATCCAAATCGTAGATTCGTGCTAAGGGTGACTGCTCACCAAATGGGGCATCTAGCTGGTGTTCGGCGGTAATCCATTCGACATGTTGCCCCCACACCGCAAACGACCCAGTTGGATGATAGCTCCGCACGACACCGGGCCAGCGCCGAAAAGTATCCGCAATAATCCCCATCTGGCGGGTCGGCGTAGTGGCAGGGTCAAAAGCAGGCCATTCTTCATACACAGTCTGCCACCAATCTTGCGGAATCGGCGGGTTTTGCCAACAGGATGGATCACTATAATCCCCGGAGTGGCTTGGCATCACCAATGTCCCTGCTGGCGTCAATATCTCCATAAGTGCATGAATCACCGGGATTGGCCCACCCGCTGTCCAACCGAGTTTGCTCATGGCAGAGTGCATAAGCACGACCGCGCCCGGTTTGATGCCTAGCTCTTCAAAATCACGGCGCAGGGTGGTACGGGTATTGGGCGTGGGTGTTTGGTTCACAACAATGCCTTCATTCATAGAGTGCCTCATCTGTAGTAGGGATAAAATCGCATATCTGACAGTCTCTGTAAGTCTATCAAAAGATGGGTGTTAGAAAACTGTGGGGTTGTGGTCTGGTATTCACTTAGCCTTTCTGGTAAGATACGCCCACAATTTCAGAAATGGCTTGACAAGGGTCTGCAACAATGAAAGTTATTCTCACTGAATATGTCTATATGCACGGCGTCGCGGGCGACGTGGTTGAAGTAGCGGATGGTTTTGCGCGTAATTTCCTGATTCCGCGTGGTAAAGCTGAGAAAGCCACCCCCGCTGCGCTCAAGAAATACCAACAATTGATGGAACTCTCGCTGCAACGTCGCAAAGAACTCAATGCGCGTTTGGTCGAAGTCGCCCAGAAAATTGACGGTGTAGAACTCGTCTTTGGTCGCAAGGCCGGACGTAACAACAAACTGTATGGTTCGGTTACGACAGTTGATATTGCCAAAGCACTGCTGGACAAAACCGGCATTGATATTGACCGCCGCCGCATCAGTGACCGCCCCCTGCGCGAAATCGGCAAATTTGAAGTTCCGGTTCGCATGGGTAGCGATCTAGCCCCCAACGTTCACATCATCATTCTGCGTGAAGAAGATGTCGAAAAATATTTGGCGGGTCAACAGGTGGATGTGCCAGTCCATGTGGCTGAGGAATATATCGAAGTTGAAGAGACTGTCGAAGAAGAAGTAGCTGAAGAAGCGGCTGAATAATTCCACAGTTTTTTTGACCTACGCGCATCCGACCTCGGAATAAACGATAGAGAACAACTCAGTGAGTGATCTAGAAATTCTGGGGGCGCAATTCCGTCGGGCGCGGGAAGATCGTCATCTGACCTTCGAACAAATCGAGCGTCAGACACGTATCCGCGCCCATTACCTAGAAGCCATTGAACTAGGCAATTTTGGCGTTATCCCGTCGCCTGTTCAACTGCGTGGTTTCGTGCGTAATTATGCCCGTGCGGTAGGTCTTGACCCCGATTTGATGTTGGCGCAGGTTGAAGAAGCGCTGGCGAATCCAACTGGGCGTAAGCCGAAAAAAACCAAAAAAGCTGCGCCTGCTCAAAATACCCCGTCCAATGCTCCGGATGCCCTTGAAACCTATCGTGCACCCGTTGTAGTTCCGCGTGCCTCGCATTCCAATATCGAAGTAACAGCCGCCCCCACCTATGCCACACACACGCGCAATCCATTCCGCACGATTTTCGCGGTGATTGTGGCAACAACCTTGACCGGGGTGATTATTGGCGGATTGTTGGTTGCGATCAATGATCTTGCCGAAAAAAGCACCCAGCCCACCCAACCCTCCCCGCTGGTAGAGATTAACAACAATATCACGAATCCAGCACCTATCGTTATGACTAACACGCCCACACTGAGTGGGGTGGTCGTACCGCCGCCGATTGATTCGATTGATCCAAGCGAATTTGGCTCCACTCTATATATCGCCCTTACTGCCATCCAGCGATCATGGGTGCGCGTGGTTACGGACGGAACAACCCAATTTGAGGGGATTCTCGCTCCCGGTGATGGACTAGGGTATCCTGCCAATCAAAGCATTACGCTAAAAACAACCAATGCAGGTGGACTACAGGTAACTATCAATGGGCAAGAATTTCGATTGGGTGAGACCCGCCAAGCCTTTGAGCAGACCTTTACCTTAGAGGGCCTCATCACCCCGACCTTCGCCCCAACCGCTACACCGACGATCACCTATACCCCCTCGGCAACCTTTACACCGGGGGCATCCATTACGCCGACCTTGACGGAAACACCCACGTTAGAAAGCAACACCACCGGAGCGAGTGTGCCTGTTTCGCCAAGTGACACTACCGCATTGTTGCCAAGTCCGGGTGTCGTTTCGCCAACGCCGCTGCCCCCTATTGGTGGAGTTTTCGCTTCAACCGTTACTCCCACTTCAACCCCGACCACACAACCGGCGGTCAACAATACCCTGCCCCCAACGGCGATTGTTTCCCCAACTCCGCTGGTACTCAATTCGCCCACCTCCACGCCCTCCCGCACCGCCACCAACACCCTGCCCCCATCCTCCACCCCGAATATCACCATGACCCCTTCGCCATTTTTACCGGAACGAGTCACCCGTACCCCCACCGTTACAAGATAGCGTTCATTTTCGGGCCATCGTTTATTACAATATTCCACATCTACTTGAGTCCTACTTGGAAGGAAATGGCTGGCATGACCCAGTTTTACGACACGATTGCACGTTTTTATGACGCCGAAAATCTGGATATGACCGACGATTTGTCGTTTTATAGCGAACTCGCCTCTGAATATGGCGGCCCGATTTTGGATGTTGGCTGTGGCACAGGCCGGGTCATGCTGCATTTGGCCCAAGAGGGTTATCGCTGCGTCGGCGTGGATACCTCCCCTCAGATGCTCACACGGGGCAGGCGCAAAGTCGAAGCACTAGGCGCAGATATCGCGGAACTAGCGAGTTTTGTCGAAGGCGACATTGCAACACATAGCGCCCCCAAGACCTACCATATGATTTTGCTGCCCTATCACGCCTTTATGCACTTTCAGGAACAAGAACAACAGTTAGCCATTTTGAAGCAGCTAAAAGCCAATTTAGCCAAAGACGGCATTATAATTTTTGATTTGCCGAATGCCGGGGAAGCCTTCAGCACACAGGACGACCACACCATTTCTTTGGAACGCACCTTCGTCGAACCCGAAACAGGCCATCTGGTCATGCAGCAATCGGTCAGCCAGCTAGACCGTGCCGAACAACTGCTGTATATCACATGGATTTATGACGAGGTGACATCGGACGGCACCGTCAAACGCACGGTTGCGCCACTTGTGCTGCGCTATGTTTTCCTAAGCGAACTCAAGCTGCTATTAGCCGCCAGTGGCCTAGAACTATTTGAGGTACACGGGGACTACGACGGCAGTCCCTATGCCGATGGTAGCCCACGTATGATCGTAGTCGCGGGCAAAGCCGACTAAAAAAATCCTTTGGGGCTAGGTGGATTCCCATTTTTGGCATGGCCGTTTTTCTTGGCCTCGATACGTTCTTTGGGTTCAAAACGCCGCACAATAGTGAGCACAAAACCAAACAGGAAGGTCGAGCCAACTGCCAAAATATACAACTCGTGTCCGACGACAATACCCACGATAGCGACCATCCAGACGCTAGCCGCTGTTGTTATGCCGTGAACCGTGGTTTTGCGTTGCAATACAACACCTGCCCCCAGAAATCCAATTCCTGTGAGGATATTGGCTGTTAGGCGGGCTTCACTATCTTCGCCATACACGATACGGGACATAATCGTAATGAGCGCACAGCTCATACAAACCAGCATATGAGTTCTTAATCCAGCGGGCTGTTGCCTTCGTTCGCGGTCAAGGCCGGGGATAATTGCCAACAATCCAGCGATGGTAACCACCAGCAAGGCGTTCCATTGCTCGGCGTTGTGTTCCATTTAACTAACCACCTATCAAGACATTGGGTGCTCCAGAAACTATCGTCGTACTGACGGGGGCACCTGACTGGTTATTCACACCTGTAACCATGGAAGTTGAACGTGCAGCGGGTCGTCCCCCGATCATCACCGTAAATGATCCCATCGTAATTGCCCCGGAGATCACCGTGCCAGCAACCAAATCACCAACGACGGCGGCGGGCATTCCCCCAATCAAGACATTAGGAACGCCCGGCCCAGTAATCATATCCCCGGTAGCAGACATATCAGTAACACGTGCGGCAGGAAATGACATAGGCCCTCAAATTCCTTTCGAGATTTGTTAAATTTATTTTACCTTAATTTGGGCGTCTGGTCAATTTAGCGCCGACCTTCTTCTGGTAGGGCAATCCGTAGCGCCTCATATAAAGAGCGTACTGGAATGACCTCGATTTTGCCAGCGGGTTTTTCTTCCCCCCGACGCGAACGCGGCACAATCACCCGCCGAAAGCCCAATTTGGCGGCCTCATTCAACCGGGTAGATAATTGGCTAACAGCACGTAGCTCGCCACTTAGCCCAATTTCGCCCACAATCGCCAAATCAGCGGGAACGGGGATATTACGGGCGCTGGATGCAATCGCAATCGCTACCGCCAGATCTGCCGCTGGTTCGTCAATCGTCAGGCCTGCCACTACATTAACAAAGACGTCTTGTTCATAGAGTTTGAATCCAACCCGCTGCGTCAACACCGCAATCAGCAATTGCAAGCGATTAAAATCTACCCCATTCGCGGTACGGCGTGGATTGGGATAGGCGGTTTGGCTGGTCAGGGCTTGGACTTCCACCAATAAGGGGCGGGTACCTTCCATCGTCACCGCGATAGCACTTCCCGGCGCGTTCACTACCCGTTCAGCCAAAAACACTTCGGACGGGTTGCTGACCTCAACCATGCCGCTACCCTGCATCTCAAATACACCCGTTTCGTTGGTCGCCCCAAAGCGATTTTTGACACTCCGCAGTAGCCGATAGACCTGAAATGTATCTCCTTCGAGATACAACACCACATCTACAATATGTTCCAAAACACGCGGGCCAGCGATTGTGCCTTCTTTGGTGACATGCCCCACCAACATAATCGCAATGCCGCTCGATTTTGCCAGCATCTGCAAACGGGCCGCACATTCGCGCACCTGGCTCACACTGCCTGCTGAATACGCCTTATCTTCGGTATAGGTGGTCTGGATGGAGTCCACAATCACCATCAAGGGCTGGATTTCTTGGATATGCTCGACAATCGTTTCAAGTGACGTCTCAGTGACAAGAAATAAATCTTCCGCTTGGATGCCGAGGCGTTCCCCGCGCATCTTGATTTGCTGTTCACTTTCCTCGCCCGATACATACAACACTCGCCCCAAATCCGTCGCCAATTCCGCCGCGATTTGCAGTAGCAGGGTACTTTTGCCGATACCCGGATCACCGCCGACCAACACCACACTCCCCGGCACTAGTCCCCCGCCCAAGACCCGCGAAAATTCTTGATTGCGAACGGGCCAGCGTTTGGTACTCGCTTCTTCAATTTCATGAAATCGTTTTGCTTTGGAACGGGTCGCGCCGCCGAGTGTTTGACGGGCCGATGGCAGGGCTTCGGGTTCTTCGGTCACCTCGACCATCGTATTGAAATTACCACACTGGCTGCACTTGCCCATATAACGCAGCGAACGCCACCCGCAATCTGAACATTCAAAGTAGGTTTGGGCTTTTTTCTTCGCCATGAGTCCTCAAATCTTGTATGCTGACAGTCAGAGGGATGATTATATTCCGAACACTGGTTCTACACAATTTAGTTGATTTTTGATGCAAATCAATCAGCAGGGATATAATCGGGCTGCAATATTCATCGAACAACAGTGGGAATCCATGAGCATCTTTAACAATAAGCGTCTCACCAATCAAACCTTCAAACTCGACATCGAACGAATGCAACGCGGTTGGTATTCCGATAAATATTTCGAGAATATCAGCATCATGTTGAATGCGCTTCATGCGGGGGGATACACCTTCCAAGCGGACAGCCCACGCCTCACGCCGGAGCAAAATCAACACTATGGCGGTTTTCCAATGGGGGATATTGCAGTTGAGATGCAGTGGTTCAATCGGCGCAAACCTGCCACCTTGATTGGCGGGGTGGATAAAGCACTGGCGATGCTCTATCACTGTGCGGGGTATCCCAACGACGACGGCTCATTCACCCGCGCATGGCAGGAATTGGAAATCGAGGCTGTGCCAGACGGAATATTCACCCATTACAACGGTGATTCGACCAATGTCCAGCCTGTGTTAAAAGTGCGCGGGCCATACCGCTATTTTGCCATGCTCGAAACGCCAACATTGGGTATCTTATCGCGGGTCAGCCGTATCGCCACCAATGTCTATAATACGCTGGTCGCGGCACGCGGCAAACAAGTCCTATTTTTCCCGGCCCGTTTTGACGTCCACGAAGTCCAAGCCGCTGATGGTTATGCCTATGATCTTGCCGTACAGCGTTATAACATGGACTATGGCGCGAAAGTACGTAGTCTTGTCAGCACCGACGCACAAGGCGATTGGTGGGGCGGGGATGGGGGTGGAACAGTCCCACATGCCGTGATCGCCTGCTTCTTGGGCAACACCACCGAGGCTATGCTGCAATTTTCGGCCACCCAGCCGCCCCACGTCCCCCGTATCGCATTGGTAGATTTTAATAACGATTCGGTCGGCACATCGCTGGCGGTTGCCAAAGCCATGTTTGAACGCTATCAAGCACTCAAAGCCCTTGGAAACGATCATGAAGCCGATAAATTCCGCTTATTTGGTGTGCGCCTCGATACCAGCGGCAACATGCGCGATATTGCCCTTGACCCCATCGGCGACCCTAAACTGGATTTCGGGGTAAATCCGCGCCTCGTCGTCAGGGTACGCCAAGCCCTCAACAGTGCATGGGAAAGCTGGGGGGTGGCGCCACAATGGGAAACGGAAGCCCAAAACTACTGCCAGAACATCAAGATTGTTGTGGGGGGGGGCTTCACACCGGAAAAAATTGCCAGTTTTGAAGCCCTCGGTGTCCCTGCCGATATTTATGGCGTGGGGTCTAGCCTCATGCTGAATGAAAGCAGCACCAACACCGACTTCACCGCCGATGTGGTACGGGTCAAAATTCACGGTGAGTGGCTGGATATGGCAAAAATAGGTCGCCGTGCCTGTGATAACCCTGACCTTGAACCCATCCGATTTGATTACATGGACAGCTAACAACATCATCACAGCGAGAAAAATATAAAGGAGCAAACCGCGTGAGTGTTCGATTTCGCAAAAGCATCAAAATCATGCCCGGTGTACGGGTTAATCTAAGCAAATCCGGCCCATCCTTAAGCATTGGCGGTGGTGGATTGACACTGAATTACAGCAAGATGGGTGTCCGCACCACTGCCGATTTACCCGGTGGTTTGTATTACAGCAAACTGCATAGCGATGGTGATAGCAAGCCAACGGCGTCAAAGGCCGAACAAGCCCCGCCCGAAGAAGTGGTATCCCAAAAACTAGACACCGACTTTTTTGACCACATCCGCATGTCAGAAGACGAAGAACACTTGGTCAAAGGCATGAAGGAATTTGCGACGGGCAATGCCGAGACCGCATTAGGTCATCTAAGCCAAGCCACCGGCATCGCCGACGGGGCATTTTTGGCGGGGGCACTTGCACTAAGCCTCGAAAAATATGCCGAGAGTCTACAATATCTTGAGAAAGCCGCCGCGCAAAAAGACAAGTTGGGCGAGCGCTTCAGAAAATATGGTATCTCATCGGAAGTAGAAGTGCCGATTACCGAAGAAATTTCGGTGCTGCAAGAAGCCGATGAACGCGGCCTGATTCTGCTCCTCGCCGAAGCCTATCAACACACCGGCAATATGGAACGTGCCACCGACGCCATGCGGGAACTGCTGAAACTCATCCCGCCGGAAGATATAGTGGCCCGGTTGTCGCTGGTCGAAATGCTCTCTGACAGCAAAGGTGATGATGTTGAAACTTGCAAAGAAATCATCGGGCTGGTCGGCGACATTCCCAACGAAACGCCCTTCCACACCCTACTGCTGCTCTATAAAGCACGGGCATTGCGTAAGGTTGGGCTGAATGACATCGCCAAGAAAACACTCAGCGATGCCCTTCGGCGTAAAAAAGACCGTTCCTCTGAAGTGATGAACGCCCTGCGTTATGAACGGGCCATTTTGTTAGAGGAAATGGGCCAAGCTGCTGCCGCCCGCAAGGATTTAGAAGCCATCTTCGCTTCCGACCCCCATTTTGAAGACGTGGCCCAACGCCTGAATATCACGGCCTAAAATTGATGTGGGCAGGTTTTTCCGGCCTGCCCATTGCTGCATTTCATCCAATCGCGTCCGACGAACCCACCAACCGCAGGCCATGATCGGCAAAGCGCCCAAAAACATCGTTCGCCATCGCGTCGAAATCAATTTCAGGATGGGCCACCGACGAAGTACAGTCCATCAAAATCCGCAGTTTAGCCACAATCTCCGGGCTACCAGCATAAAACCGCATTATCGAACTGACTGTTTCCAAAACACAGTGGCTTTTGGCTTGCCCCGCGATATACACCAGATCATGTGAGGCCACCATTTCCAAAAACGGGATGTTGAGATTACCCATCGGCGTTTCGGAAACTTTGACTTCCGGCTCTAGGATTGAATAATGCTCCGTTTTGGGAATTGAGCCTTTGGACAGAAAGATTGGTGCGCTTTGACGGGCTGCCGTGTGATAGGCAATCGCTTCATAGAGTGTCGGGGTAATGGCGTGACCCGGCGTGCCAATCATGGTGTGATACGGCCAAATCATCAACTGTTTCTTGGCGTGTTCTTCTAACTGCTCCAGATAATCCAGTGACCATGCTTCTTCATACAGGGGCGTCCAATGCCCTGCTTTGGCTTCGGCACTGGTGATGACCGTAAACGGCTCCGGATGACCACCCCCGCGATCCATCCACCATGTCGGATAGAAAATCTGCACCGGCACATGGCTATCCAGTGAGGCCGCAATTGTGGTAGTGCGTCCGGCATGGCGATAGAGCCATTCGACGGTGCGCCGTGTATCCTCAACCGCACCGGGAACACTTAATGTGCCGTCGGGATGGATAAAATCAATCTGTGGGTCTACCAGCAGCAGCAAAATCTTCACATCGTCATGTTTCGCGGCTGTAAAACCCGCAACCTGCCCTTCAAGAACCGCTTGTGCCGTATTTGGTGGCATCAAACGCCCAACATTGTCCGGATGATAGTACGTTGGAAACGACAATTTTCACCTCACATTTTCAACAGGCGAGTTTTATGTGAAAATTATAGCGGGTTTGAAAGTGAAACATCGAAGTGGGAGCAAATCATGTCCGATGCAATAAAACTGTATCATGTCTATTCAACCCTACCCGTACATGAAGTCAAAGGGGTCAAATGCCCCAATGTTCATGTCAGTTGGTTTGTACGAGGTCGGGCCGAACCACCCGCCCCCTATGAGGCGCTTATTTCCCATTATGACGCTTCAGCGGGGCATGTTGTTCACGCTCAGAACGCCGTCAAAGAGTTATTTACGATTGAAGAGGCCGATACCTTTAGCGCCTATCTGATCCGCAGCAAGATTGATGCGACCCCTATCATCAAAGCGGCCAGACTGCCCTTTGAAATGAATCGAGCAGGTTTTCTAGAGTTTGCCGTCGGTGAAGCTACGGGATTTTATCAAGCATCTGAGGAAGATGACTACAATCTACCCTTTCAGGTATGGGGCTATTTTGACGCCAAAGATCAATATATGGGGGCATGGACAGAAAAAGCCCGTAATCGAGAGGTGGACTACATCCAAAAACTTTTGGAGCAGGCCATTAAATTAGGTCTGCGTAAAAAATCGAAGCCGGACGCCTTACGCAACATCGCCCAGCAGTTGAATGAAAAAGGCTACCGCATAACCATCGGTAAATAAACAAGAAGGGCAGATTCATCACCTGCCCTATCATTATCAACTTATGCCGTCAGATTCACCTTTGGCAAAATATGGGTGTTTACATCCGCATCATTCATCGGCGTCGGTACATCATGAAACAAATACCAGTGTTCGGTATGTTCCACCGTATCGTTAGGCGCTAAATCCCCCAACGGGCCAAGTGTCTCAATTTCCAGCATATCTGGGTTGGTAAAGGCTTCGACATTGCATCCCGCATCAGGATATGCCGCGCCGGGGGTCACATCAAAGCGTTTGACCAACAGGATATTGTTGCGAACATAGGCCAACCACCCCTGCGGCACATATGACCCGGTTTTTTGCGCTTGAGTGCTATTGGGGTCTTGCCGCAGCATATAATATTCTGCTCCCCATGTCCAACGCGGGTCGGTCAGATCCGTATAAGCCCACAATGCCAAATTGCCCGTCGGCTGCAAATTAGCTCGGTGTCCGCCGCGTGGTGGCATAGGAACAATAATCTTCCCGCCGGGGGCAGTCACGCTAAGCGACCATACCGCTAACTGCACTGTCCATGCGTTGGTATTGCGGAGACGGTGCGTCACCTGCACATGGGCCGAATCGGGCGAAAGGGTGATGTCCAATTCTTTTTGAATCCCCGTCGAAGGTTCAACCGGCTGAATAACCCGCACAAAACTCGCATGGTCTTCAACCTGAACTGGGCCATTGTCGGGGGCATAGGTACGCGGATTAACTTCTGGCGCGTGCCATAAGCGATGCCCACCATAAATACGCCATTCATCCCCACCCGTCTTACCCGCAAATTGGGGATATTCCTTCATGATATTCTCGCCACCGATAAACCCGAACCGGATGATACGTGGCCCGACATCTCCTGTCACAATCAGTTCGATGACCTGATTCGCCAGCCGATAACAATTCAGCCAGCCTCCATACTGTACTTTTTCCAACCTTACACCCATCCTTTTGGCAAGCTAATGGTTAAAGTCGCGCCAAGATTTTTTCCGGCGCTCTCGGCCCAGATACGACCACGATGGGCTTCGACAACGGCCTTTGCAATCGAAAGGCCTAATCCCATCCCGCCGTGTCGCCGGGTCATATGATCTTCGACTTGATAAAATGGCTTAAAGATATTCTCCAAGTCACGCTCTGGTATACCCACCCCATCGTCCGTAACACAAATCCAGACCTCTTGGGGGCGGTCAATCACCCGAATTTGAATATTCCCTTCTTGTGGTGTAAATTTGATGGCATTATTCACAATATTGGTCACTGCCATCAGCAGCAACGCCCGGTCAGCATAAACCACCACATCGGGGTCAGGGCGGTGCAGTTCCAGCACTTGGTCATTAGCCGAAGCCAGCGCCAAGACATCGCCGCGCACCAATTGCAGCAAGCCCACCAATGAAACCTCGTCGCGTTGTAGCTCTGAATCGCCAATTTTCAAGAAGCGCAAATTGGTCATATCTTCAATTAAATTTCGCATCTTGAGGGCGCTGTTCAAAACGGCATCGGCATGGTCGCCTAGCTCACCCTGCGCCTCGTCTTTCAAGAAGCTAGCATATCCCAGAATCACCCCCAACGGCGTGCGGAGTTCATGTGAGGCAATTGCAATAAAATCATTTTTCAGTTTGTCCACTTGGCTCAATTCGGCATTGGCTTTTTTCAATTGCTCAACTAGCTCAGCTTTTTCCAATGCGATCGCCGCCTGTGATGCCAAAATTTCCAAATAAGTCTGGTCGTCCGTTTCCCAATGATCGCCAATTTTGTTGACGGCTTCCAACGCCCCCACCACAAGATCATTGATTCGCATTGGGACACCGAGCAGCGAACGAGTCTTAAAGCCGCTTTGGTCATCGGTATTGCGATAATGGCGTGGGTCTTGGCTAACATCATCTAGCACAATCGCCACATTTTCTTTGATGATGTTGCCTGCGATACTGCCTTCAAGCGGAACGGGGATTCGCACCAATTTTTCAGCTTGGGCCGCCCCGGTTGGCATTGCCACAAAATGAAGCTGATGGGTATTTCGATCCATCAAAATGACCGAGGCCGATTCTGCGTTTAATATTTCCGCAGAAGCATCCATCAGTTGCGTTAAGATTTCCTCGGTAGAAAGGCTCGAATTTAAGATGAGACTGACCTCAACCAAGCGGTTAAGGCTACGCATTCCTCTGGTTTGACGATCTTCGACAGATTGATTAGCCATAATTGTTCTAATGACCTATATTTTTGCAAAACGTGCGTTTTCGAAAATCCTGTCCCCCATCGCATAAATCTACTCAAATTCAGAAAAAGCGGCAACTCGAAACCCGCGTTTCCTGCTCGAAGTATAATTTAAACATACCCTCAACCAACCATGAAAGACGTTGACCATGCCTTACGACATTGTCCCCGCATCCCAAGTTGAGTTCGATGCCTTTGTACAAGCCTTTAACGAAGCCTATCAGCACTATTTTGTGCATATCCAATTGACCCCCGCCCACTTGTCGTCATTGATCAAACGCGATTCAATTGATCTGGCCTCAAGTGTCGCCACCCTAGACGAACAGGGTCGCGTGGTCGGGGTAGCCATGTTAGCCATTCGCCCCCCGCGCAGTTGGGTCGGCGGGGTGGGTGTGGTCGAGGAACACCGCCGACAGGGTATTGCCCGTAAGATGATGCAAGCCTTAATTCACAATGCGCGTCAAAAAGGGCTTGCCTGCGTTGAATTGGAAGTGATTACCCAGAACATCAAAGCCTATGACCTCTACCAAGATTTAGGGTTTAAGACCCAGCGCCGCTTATTGATTTTGGAACGTCCCGCCGGGGATGCCCCACTACATCCAGAGTATGTCATCCGCGAATGTTCCGCAATAGAGGCCCTCGACCATTTTGAGCATTTCCACGACACCCCCAACGCATGGCAGCGCAGTCTTCCGGCTCTGCAATCTTTTGCCCTCGGTCATCTGGAAGGGTGGACAATCGCCCGACAGACCAACCCCGCGCAAATTATCGGTTATGCGGTAGGCTGGCCCAATGAAGATCATATTCAATGGATGGATATTGCCATTGACCCCCATGCCAGCCAGCGGGCAGAAGTTGGGGCAGCCCTGTTAGCCTCTCTCCATCACGAATTGCCGACTGCGACAGGCACGATTGTCAATTTGGGTGAACATGATGCCGAGGTCGCTTCGTTTGAGGCGCTTAGCTATACGGAAGCAATGGCCCAATTTGAAATGCGGCTTGAGCTTTAGTAGTTAGGGTCGTTGACAAATCGCATCACGATTCGTAGGCGGCCCAATTCGATTTCGTCTCCGTCACGCAGCGGATACAGCCGATCGGGTTCTATGGGGATTTGATTCAGCGACGATCCATTGGTGCTGCCTAAATCCTCTATATACAACCCATCTTCCCGCTTGATAATATTGGCATGTTTTCGGGAGACACCCGCGATTTGTCCACCAAATGGGGATAAATCCAAATCGGGCATAAAATTAGCGACGACATCCGAGCGCCCAACCAGCGTCTTGTCCTTCACTTCATAGCTGAGGGTCGTAACTGTTTTACCCGGCCCGCCAAATTGCAGCAGCAAATAGCGCGGCGCAGGCTCTAGGTGAGGATTGGTCAGACTTGGGTGCAAACTAGGTTCGGGAATCTCGACAGCAGATTTGTCGGGTTTGCCAAGTAACGATGTTTGACGTTGACGGGGTTCAGAAGTCACGGCATTCTCTCCCTAAACCTACAAACCAGTAATCGGTACAAACACAAGTCGCATCTTGAGTTCGGGTAACGTCCAGCATGATTCTAACTTTTTCCAAACTTTATGCAAACGTTTTTCAAAAAAAATATCGTGGCTGGCTTATCGGCCTTATGATGTTAATAAGCCTCGCTGTTTTTGCCATTTATCGCAACACGCAACCATCCAAAAACAATCCTACTCCCCCCCAGAGTCATGCGTTTGAACCTGCTGCCCTCTTGCCCCAAGCCGCCATCTGGCATCCTGCTGGCGATAACGCACTGGTCTATCAACCCTATGATACTGAAATTGAGCCAACGCGCCTTTTTTGGATGGAAGGTGTCCCGCGTCAATGGGATGTGTTTCTCATCGGCAGCACTGATGAAAGTGCACATCTGCTTTGGCTAAATACGGATGGCAGACTTTGGTACAGCCAGATAAACCCCGATGGCACTCAAAAGTTATTAGCCTTGAATCTTGTATCCGGTAGTATACAGGCCATGACCGCCGTGCGCCTGTCGGATGGAAGTCTGGCGATCCTCTGGCAAAATGAACGTTCTACACTTGGCATCATCTGGGTAGATGCGTTGGGCCGAAAAATCGCTGAACAGACATTAGGAAACAATATCACTCACTTTGATATCGCCGCCGACAAAAACGGGACGATATTTCTGTCATGGGCCTCCGCGTCGCAAGGTGGGCAAGCCGAGATTTCCGTTTTATCCCTCACCCCTGATGCGATTGGCAACCTTGACGTAGCGGATGCCAGTTCTCTCAGCGTGCCTATACAAACCAGCGATTGGCTAGACACCTTGCGTATTCTAGTAGATGAGGAATGGGCCTATTTGTTTTGGGGGATTAATTCGGCGGACAATCCACAGGCAACGGCATTCGAGGTCAAGCCATTTCCAAAATCGGCTGTTCGCCCCAATACGCCCCTACCCGATACCACCCCGTTTGCCTTAACACTCGCTGAGAGTGATGAATCCATCCCCCTGCGCTGGGCCGGTGAAGTACATAATTGGGACGAACTCCGTGCCCAACTTGCGCTGACCGCGTATCTTGATGGGCAGTGGACAGCCGTCCTGCTCAATTTTGGCGATGGTGCGTATGCTGGATACGAACTCCTGTCCAATTTACCTGCCGACGCCAGTCAACCCCGTATCCTGATTCGTTACGGTCAACGAACCGCCGCATGGGTACACATCAATTCAGCGGGGCAGTTGATTCAGGCGATTATTCGCTAAGACCGATTTGCGTAGGCCAAACACATATCGCCTAATCAAAAGGGACGACTATAATAGCCGACTCGTTGCGGAATTAACCAACTGATAAGAGGTAGACGGTGATTAAGCGGAGTATTTTTCCTATCCTAGTGTGTATCGTCGTGGGAACATCCTTCTGGCCTGCGGTCAGCCGCGCCCAAGAAAACACCAATTCTGTGGTGGTTGCCGTGCCGCCGCCAGCCGATTTGGAAGCAGCAACGATTTCTCGATTTGATGAAAACAAGCGCGATATATTGGAAAATCTATTGGTCGGCCTCACGCGCTTTAATGCCAACAGCGGGCAAATTGAACCCTATCTGGCAAAAGATTGGACGGTTAGCTCCGACGGCCTGACATGGACATTTAATCTGCGCGATGACATTCAGTGGGTCGAAGTCCGAAACGGCGAACCGACAGCCGTGCGTCCAGTGGTCGCTGGCGATATTGTGTTTGCCATTCAGCGAGCCTGTGACCCCAATCGGCCCTCCCCTGTCACCAGCAACATGGCGATTATTGTCGGCTGTCGCGAAGTCGCGACGGCCCTCAATAACTGGGACATTACCCAAGAGACCCTCGATCAACGCATTGGTGTTAAAGCGTTGGACGACCAGACGGTTGAATTTAAGCTGTTATTCCCTGCCGCCTACTTCTCAACCCTCACCGCCTTGCCCGAATTTCGCCCCCTGCCACCGGAACGGGTGATTGGCAACAATCCTTGGCCTTTTGGTACAGACATCATGACCAGCGCCGCATGGGTGGTCACATCTTGGGACGCGCTGCAAATGACCCTTGAGGCAAATCCGTTCTGGCCTTTGGAGCGTGAAGGTAATTTGAACAGCGTGACCCTTCGTTTTGACGTAGGGAGCGATATCCTGCCTACTCAATTTGCCGGTGACAATGTGGCAATAGCACGGACAGACGCCCTGACCGCCGCCATTGTTGGGGCAACCGATAATTCGCTGGTCAAAACAGGCGAAGGCGAAACCCTAACCCTACTTGGTTTCAGTTTGGAATATCCGGATTTGAACAATGCCGTGCTGCGGCGTGCCCTTGCCCTTGCAATTAACCACGAATACATTGCCCAAAATGTGGTAGTCGGTGATGCAAAATTCCTCCCCACCACGCGCTTCACCCCACGCAGTGTGATTGCCGCCCCCAGCGCCCCCGGTGCAGGTTTTGATCCGATTGCCTCCCAAAATCTCTTAGCCGAGTCCGGTCATGCAGGTTGTACTTTTTCGGAGCGATTGAGAATCGCCGTCGAAAATGATGCTATTGCGACCCTAGTAGCTCAATTGACCATTCAGCAGTGGCAAATCAATCTTGGCTGCCCCGATGGGACATTTGAACTGGTCGTGCTGACTCGTCAAGAAGTGGTCAACAGTGCCCACGCCAACATTGATTTCAGCGAGGAGCAGACCCGAACTCATCTTTGGTTCATCACATGGAGCGCCGATTATCCAGACGCCAATGCGTGGACAGCCGATGCCCTGCATTGTCAATTTGGCTATTTGCGGGTGGGGCGTGCCTGCGACAATACCGATGTTTTGTTCGACCAAGCTGGCCTCAACAGTGATATTCGCAACCGTCTGGATGCCTATACCCGCGCCGAAACGGATTTGTTCGGGCCAAGTGGCAGTTTTCCGGTCATCCCAATTGTCATGACCAGTCAGATTCGGGTGCAGCAAAAATGGCTCAGTGGGGTTGCCAGCTATGGTCCATTCCAATTTGACCGCTGGACTGTGAATCGCGGGGAGTAGATAACCAAAAAGGACATCGTGTTTGGATGTCCCTTATAAATTAACCTTACAGTGGCTCTTATGGTTGAGTGATCCGCATTTCAAGCTAGATTCAGCGCGGTGGCTTTAGTCCCGTGTCCTTAAGAAGGTCAACCTGCTTGGAAATCGCTATCATTAAACATCTTCGGGTGCGTCATAATCATCATCACTAATTTCGTGATATGGATTATCCCCTTCACCCGGAATATCTTCGCCGGGGTCGTCTTGCAAGGGGATAGGCGGTGGTGCGATGTTGCCATCGGTGCTGGTAGTCCGAATAGTAGGATGTATCCCGGTTGCCCGTTTAGGACGATCCTGAGACTCTTTTTTCTTGGCAGGATCAACAGTTTCTGCCTCGACCAAATTCATAGACAAATAACGTTTTGTTGTTTGCCCGATTTCCCGGTCCGGTGCAACAACATCCCTAAACTGCTGTGCTGTTTCACGATGCAGCGAAATGTCCTCACTAGACTCGGAGGATTCGGGGGTTAGCGGATAGTTCGATAATTCGCACATGACATCGCCCCCAGAGATATTGATGTTATGCAACAGTCAGCTTGCAGTTCCAATAAAATGACTGTCTGCTGAGTGTACCACCTCTATGCTAATATGCCCAAACTTTTTTACATTGAATTTGTAGGAATTGACCACATAATGACCATATGCCCACGCCTAAGCCATAAATAAAAAAGGATACTCGCGTTTTTTGTGAGTACCCTTTCATCAATTTATTAACAATCCCACGTGTTAGGAGCGCAGTTGTCGGAGGGCATCAAAAAGCTGGCGTTCTTCATCCAACAACCGTTCTGGCAAGCGCACATTTGCCGTCGCGTACAAATCGCCCGATTCTGACGGGTTCTTCAATTTTGGCATCCCTTTGCCCCGTAGCCGGAAACGCCGTCCATTCTGCGTCTCAGCCGGAATATTCAAATTGACCGGGCCATCCAATGTAGGAACGCTGGCAGTACCACCCAACATGGCTGTGTAGAGTGGGAGTTCAAATTCGGTGTATAGATCGTCGCCGCGCAGTTCAAAGCGTTCATCCGGCAGTACCTCCACCACCAAATAGAGGTCACCTTTTTCCGCCCCATTCCATCCCGGTTGCCCCATGCCTGCCAGCCGGATTTTTGAACCCGTCTTCACACCAGCTGGAATTTTGACCTGCTGGGTTTGCCCATCTTTGGAAATTTGGCGGGTCGTGCCATGATAGGCTTCACTGAGCGTAATCTGAAGCGGTTGCTGAACATCTTGTCCACGCCGGGGTTGGGCCGTTCGCCGACCAGTCCCCCCTACATTACCCCCGAACAGGGTTTCAAAGAAATCCGAGAACCCACCATTGCCGCCGAACAAATCTTCGAGGTCTTCAACATTGGTATAGGTGCTATAACCACCCGGTGCGCCGCCGCCTCTTGACCATTCCCCCCAGTCAAAGTTACCCGCGCCACCCGTTTGTTGATAACGATCCCATTCACGCCCAAAACGGTCATATTTGGCACGTTTTTCAGCATCACCCAAAACTTGGTACGCTTCATTAATCTCTTTAATTTTTTCGTGGGCTTCTTTGTTATTGGGGTTCGTATCGGGATGATATTGGCGTGCCAAACGACGATAGGCCTTTTTGATTTCCTTATCGTCGGCGCTGCGTGACACCCCTAGAATTTGATAATAATCTTTGTAATCCACCGTCATCCCCTACCTACACTACTACATAATTTCCTTTTGAATGGAATAAGTGCTAGTCTAGAGGTTAGCATACGAGTGTTAGAGCAATGCTAGAATAATCAATGGAAAACTGTTAGAAATTGTTGGGGAAACAAAAAATGCCGCCTTCAAGCGAAAACGGCATCCAAAATTCTGAGGCGAGGAGATTAGCTTAGGTGGCGTTCAATCTTGCTCAGGATACGGTCTTTATTCTGGAAGCCAACCACACGCTCAACAGGCTGACCACCTTTGAACAGAATCAGGGTCGGAATACCCATAATGCCGTATTGCTGTAAGATGTCCTGATTGACATCCGCATCCAACTTACCTACACGTATCTTGCCCTGTAGTTCGGTTGAAAGCTCGTCTACAATGGGCGCAATCATCTTACAAGGGCCGCACCACTCTGCCCAAAAATCCACCAAAACCGGAGTCTCTGAATTGAGAACTTCAGTCTGAAAATTGTCACCTGTTACTTCGAAGGTCTTCTGACCCATCGCAACTTCTCCTAACACTTGATTGATTTGCTCATGGTAAAGTCGGAAAATTGGACTGTCAACAGTATTTTTGTTAAATTTTTACCAATTGTATTCCGGTATGAATCTAGTTGAGTCTTGAGCCACACTATGTCAGACGCCTCGCTGCACAAAAACCTTACCGAACGCCAAGAGCAATTGTTGGCCTCGCTCATTCGGGAATATATCGCCCGTCCAGAACCAGTCAGTTCCAAAACCCTGACACTGACTACTGAACGTAATCTCAGCAGTGCCACCATTCGCAATGAAATGGCAGTGCTAGAAGAAAAAGGGTACATCCGTTCGCCGCACACTTCCGCCGGACGTATTCCCACCGAAGATGGGTATCGCTATTTTGTGCAATATTTATTGAACAACCCCAGCCTGCCGCCGCCAGAAGTCGAATCCATCCAATCGCAATTGCGCGATACACCGCTTGAAATGGAGTCATGGTTGCAAACGGCGACCCTTGTCCTCGCCAAACAAACTCGCAGTGCCGCATTGGTGACCGAGCCGCGTGTTTGGGCCGAGCAGCGCTTCAAACACATCGAACTCATCAGCACACATGGCCGGCTAATTCTGATGGTCTTGGTGCTTTCCACCGGTAGCGTCCATCAACAAATGCTGGTCATGTCCGAGGCCATCCCACAGCCCATTTTGACCCAAGCCTCCGACTTACTCAACCGCGTGTGTATGGATCAGGTAGCGCAGGGAGTACGTGATCGCAGTCGGGGGTTATCCAACATCTTGGCGCAAGAAATTGGCGAATTAGCGGCGGATGCCCTCCAGCAGGTCAGTGAATTTAGCAGCAAAATCCTCTACCGCGCCGGACTCAGTAACGTCTTGCCCGAATTTCAAGAAGAAACCGGGGTACGACAGGCTCTACAAATTTTGGAGGGCCAAGTCGGGCTGGATGAAATTCTCAGCGAGATGGCGGATAAACGCATCGGCGGCGTGCAAGTCATTGTAGGAGGTGAGGGTCGCTGGGAGCAATTTAGTAATCTTAGTTTGGTTTTGGGGCGCTATGGAACTAGCCGCCTGATGGGTGCTATCGGCGTAATCGGCCCGACCCGCTTGCATTACGACAATGCCATTTCAACCGTAAGCTACATCGCCGGACGGGTCAGCGAGTTTCTATATAATCTACATGGTGAAGAAAATGAGGAATCTGCCGATAGCGTGGACGAATCTGAAACCGGAGACACACCAGAATGAATGTAATCGCTGCTGTATTGTTGGGAATATTTGCCCTGCTTCATGCCGTCCCAATGGGATTGGCTTTTAAGGAGCGCACCATCCCGCCCCTCAATTTTGGCCTAACAATGTTGGGAACCTTGAACATCGTGGTGGGGATTTTCATGGCGGCGCAGGATGCTACACTTGGCACAATCGCCGCCGCCATCGGGGTCATTTCAATTGACCTAGCCGCCATCTTAAATGGGTATTGGCTTAACGAAAATGGCCCCAATTGGACACATCATGCCGTTCGGGCTGGCATCAGCGTTTTTATCGTTGGCCTATTGGCAATATATTCCTAGCTTAACTGCGCTCCCGTGCGAGCGACAGTGTTTCGGACAGCCACCCCAAAAAGGCTTCGACATCATTGACATCGTTTATCAGTACATCCGCCGATGCTTGAATAGTGGACGCCATCTCAGGTTCAGAACTCAAAACCCCGCAGCCCACCGCATAACAATTTTCTGCCGAACGCAATTTTCGGACCATGTGCAGCGGATCAATATCGCTATGGTCATCCCCAATATACAACAGGGCATCCAATTGGGCTTCTTCAACGATTTGGGCAATAACGGTTGCTTTGTTGACTTCAAGGGGGGGACGAATTTCAAATAGCCGTTTACCCAATTTGACGATGAGGCCATGCCGCGCAGCCACTTCGCGCACAATTGGCTCCAAACTTTCAGCAGCCGTTTCGGGTTGGGGGGTAAAACGATAATTGATGGAGGCTGTGGCATATTTATCTTCAATCCACATACCCACCGTCATATATGGGCGCAGTTCATCGAGTGCGGCGGCAAGGGCTTTGCGATGCTGGCGAACATTTTCATTCAACACCCGTCCACCACCAACCCAACGTTCTAGGCCGTTGTTGCCAATATAGACCACTCCCGGCACCGCCACCCGTGCTTGCAGATCACGCACAGCCCGGCCCGAAACCACCGCCACCATGGGCAGCATCAACACAATAGTCCCTAATAACTCACGATTACGTGGTGTGACTACCGCCGCTTCGGGCGTTTCAGCAATATGGCTGATGGTACCGTCCATATCGGTAATAAAGCCGAGTCGCTTGGCTTTGAGAAGGGGTTGCAGCACAGTATCCGTTACAGATCGCCAGTGAAGGGAAGATGTTTTGGTTTGCATATGCGTCGTGTTAGCCTGCCTTATCGCCATTGCCGCAAGAAGTTACCCAGTATATTTTCTTCAAGTATCGCTACTGGAATTTCCTTGATCATCCACAAAGTTGTTTCAAAGAAGAATGTCTGCAATAAACCAAAAAGATTTTTTGTACTTCTATGATCAAGGACTGCCACTGCATTGAGGTTAGAACGTTAAGGCAAGTCATCAACGGGCTTTTTGAAATATCACTGTCTGCTTAATACTATAATAAGTGGAACGCTCATTCTTTGCAACAAAAACTGACCGCTTTCGCAAAATCGTCAGGGAGCAGCCACCGTCACATCCAGAAAAGCGATATTATTGGATTCGTTAGTTTCAACGACCTTGTTATCAAAATCCACTTGATACAAAACCCGCTGTGTTCCGGGTGCATTAAAGGTGATATTCAAACCGTTCTGAGGCACAGTCGCCGCCGCACCGGGGGCTAGATTGGGCACATTTACCGTAATTTGTTCCCCACCCGGCAGAGCAATCAATACATCAAACGAGCCGCTATCTCGTCCCCCATCATTTCGGATGAGTAGCGTATAGACGGCAGTTGCCGTGCTATTCGAGCTAAGCTGAACCTGCAACAGACCGCTTGGGCTAAGTGCTACCAATTCGGCTGGTTGCGCTTGAGGTTGACTGGGGGTTGTGGCGGTCGGTGTCGGGGTTGAGGGGGCGGCCAACACAGGGATATTATTGCAATTCCCCGTCAAAGTCACATAGGTCGAAGAAACCCAACCAATTTGCGGGCTGGTTGTATCCTGTACTTGATACCAACTGTTATCCGATAGGCGGGCCAAAACCACTGGGGTCTCATTAACGACAAATTCGGTAATAATGTTGTCGCGGGTGGTATCGGGTTGTAAACGCATCCGTAGCCCGTTGATATCTACCCGTGCGCGGCAGGTTGGGTCAATCGTGGGAACGCCGGTTGGGAATCCACCTGTGCCAGTCGTTGGGCTAGTAACAGCCAGTGTTGGGGCCACCGCTGAATCCGTGACATTAATTTGCAGTGTAGCCGCAAGTCCTTGCGAAAATCCGCGATAGGGCCGCACCGTTAGCGTATACGTACCCGGAACGGATGACGCCGTCCATGTAAGATTCACCGTCAGTTCTTTATCGCCAGTCGGTGAAGCGGAGGGTTTTTGGTCAACGATGATGTTATTCACCATCAGTTCAATTCGTGTAATGCCAGAACCACTGGGGTCACTGGCGTTTACTTGCAGCGTAACCGGGGTGTTTCGTGCAACGCTGGTATTAGAGGCGGGTGACAAGATGGTCACGGTGGGATTGCCAGAATTAGCTTGACCACCGTCTTGACCATCCTCCTCACTGCTCGACAAATTGCAGGCAAGCATCGCCAATGTTAAAACTACGATCATCAACAGGATTGACCTGAGAGACTGCTTGCCGTGCCGCATGATTAGACTCCAATGAAGATGGTTGTTGTGCCGTTCCCTTCAACGACCACGAAACGCCTATGATTGTAAAGCCAGAAGTAAAGGTCTGCAACTAAAACCTTTGACTGCTAGGCGAAAAAACTAAAAACGTCAAGAGAGTTTCACGCTACACTCACATCGTGCTACAATGCTTGAGAAATAAACTGGCGTATAATGTAAAAACTGCCACATGTTGCGCATTTACCATTTGGAGGCAAACCTCATGTCGAATCTACCTCCGGTTGAACCGCCGGATTTGCGTAATCGCCGTCAGCAAAATCAAGGCTACCCACAAAATAGCCCGAATTACCCTCCCCAAAATTCGAACAACTATCCCCCACCCGGCAGTAATTATCCGCCGCCGGATCAACCCAAACCGCAGCAACCGCGCCCCCAACAGCCGCAACAACCTCAGCAGCCAAGCTATCCCCCACCGAATCAGGGCAATTATCCGCCCCCCGGTTATAATCCGCCGCCTCAACAACCCCAACAGCCGCAGCAACCACGACCCCAGCCGCGCCAGCCCCAACAGCCGCCGCCGGGTCAACAACCACCAGCCTATACCCCACAGGGCGCGGATTGGGATGATCCAGTAGTTCCGGCGCGACGTGGGAGTCAACGTGGTTCATCCGCACCAACTGCGCCACGTTCGAGTGGTTTTGAAGATGCGAACGCGCCAGATTTACGACGAGGGCGGAGCTATGATAATTATGACAATCCGCCGGGCCAGCCAACTCGCCGTCGTGGTGGAGGTGGGGTGTTTAGCGAAGGCCAATTTGAAGCCCTCGTATGGGGTGTCGTGGTCATTATGCTGGGTTTCTCCGTAATCCTTGCCTTGACCTCAAATCCGGATTGGCTCACGTCCTATTGGCCCTTGTTCAGTGGCATCTTGTTATTTGGTTCGATCGTGATCCAAAAAGGTTTTATGGGATGGCGCGTGAGTCCACTAACTCAATTACTCGCCACCTTGCTCATCTCCTACAGCATTACCCAATTGATCGCAGGGACGAACGACGATAATGGCTTTTTGACGCTTGTCGCCTACTATTTGGGCACATGCATCATCACCGCAGGCATCATGATTTTGTCTGGCATTTTCCGCCGATCCTAGTTAGGGAGGACTGTTTTTTCTATGGATGCAGAGTTGACCACTGGTCGCTTGCAGAATAATCATCAATATGCTCACCCACTTAGCCCGATTTTGGAAGCGCCTGAATCTGCGAGCGATCTGGACATTCCAGTTTCCATTATCATTGACATCATTGTTCGCGTCCTGTTTAACGAAGGCCAAGTGAGTGTCAAACGTTTTGCGGACATCATCAAGCTGGAACCCCAAACGCTCGACAATATCCTTGAGAAACTGCAATACGACAAGTTTGTCGAGGTTGCCAGCGCCGGCAAAATGGGACGTTTTAGCTACATCTATGCCCTGAGCGACGAAGGCACCAAACGCGCTCGTGAGGCAATGGAGCGCAGTCAATATATTGGCCCGGCCCCTGTGCCGATTGAAAAATATACCCAAGCCATTTTGCTGCAAACCAATCGTAAATTTCGGATGTCGGTGGATCAGGTCAAAAATGCACTAGGCCACCTTATCTTGCCCGATACCTTCCATCGGCGCATCGGCCCGGCGGTAAACTCTGGCACATCCCTGTTCCTATATGGCCCTCCCGGTAATGGTAAAACGACCGTCGCCCAAGCAATTGCCAAACTCATCAGCGGGGCCGACCCCATTTGGATTCCCTATGCGGTGACCATCGCCGGGTTTATTGTCAACCTCCATGACCCACTGCTATTTGTGCCTGCCGAAGAGGGGCATCCAGTCCTAGACGAAGTCCGCAACGTTGACCGTCGTTGGGGTTTGTGGGATCGTCCGGCGGTCATGGTCGGCGGTGAATTGACAATGGAAGGGCTTGATTTACGTTTTGACACCGTCGCCAAATTTTATGAAGCCCCCCTCCAATTTAAGGCCAATGGAGGCATGTTCCTGATTGACGACTTCGGACGCCAGATGGTCAGCCCACAGGAACTGCTCAACCGCTGGATTGTGCCGCTGGAATCGGGCTTCGACTTTTTGCGACTCCGAACCGGACAGACCTTGCAGGTGCCGTTCCGTCAACTGATTGTGTTTAGCACCAATCTTGATCCTAATCAACTGGTAGACGGAGCGTTCCTACGCCGTATCCAGATGAAGGTCGAGGTCGAAAGCCCGGATGAGCGTATGTTCTTCCAAATCTTCGCCCGCATGTCGCAGGTAATGAATGTACCGATGGAAAAAGAGGGTTTCTTGCACCTGATTCAGCGGTGGTATCGTGAAACGGGACGTGAGTTGCAGGCCGTTCATCCCCGCGACATTCTCAAAATCATCATCGCAATGGCCGAATATGAAGGCATCCAACCGCGTATGACGCCTCAAATGATTGATGATGCGTGCAAGGCCTATTTTGTTCAAAGCAGCGGGATTGGCAGCAATACAAATAACGCTGGCATCCGACGCTTGCAACCAGAAGAATAGCTGAAATCACAGGGGCAGGCATCCAAAACCCTGCCCTTTTTCGTTGCTCTCCTGTTTATTCGTATCGCAGTACATTTAAGGGCTTTTCGCCACTCGCCCCCCACGCGGTTAGCATCGCGGCGACCACTGAAATTCCGATACACAGGCCCATCAGCCCCAAAGCCGTGCCAATCGGAATGGCGTCGGTTAAATCACCCTCAAAAATCCACGCCCAAATTTGAATAAGCAGCAGCACCGATGCCCCCACGCCAATCAGTCCGCCAAGAAAACCCATGAGCCCGTTTTCAATCAGCAGCATACTCAGCACCCGTTCGCGCTGCACTCCCAACGATTTCATGATGCCGATTTCGCGCCGCCGTTCCATTGTGCTGAGAGCAACCGAGTTGGCGATGACCACCCCGCCTGTAATCAGTGTCAAGATTGAAACGAGGAAGGGCAGCAGTGTAAATTGGTCAATCAGGCGCTGGGCCAATTCACTTAGACGTTTAGCTTCAATCACAAAAGTATAATCTACCTCGGTCGAAAGACGGCGGCGCAGGCGTCCAATCTGGTTTTCATCAATATCTACCACCGCGCCAATCGCATTCGGACGGGTCTCGCTAAAAGCATCAATCGGTGCATAAATCGGACTCCCCGCCGACGACTGTATATCCCCCAGTCGCTCATCGGATACCCCGACCACCCGGAATTTGAGAATCTCGCCCGACGATGGGAACTCCAACACCAATGTGTCGCCTGCCTCAATGCCCGCTGCAATCATGGCCTCATTGCCTGTCACCACGACCACGCGCTCATCGGCATCACCCGCATTCAGTTGGCGATTGCCTTCATTGAAATCTTTGTCCGGTAGGGTACTGGTCACCGAACGCCCATCCATCTGCCCGACCGTCAAATCAAAAAAGTTGGTCATGCGTTGGGTTTGTTCCAGATCACCTCCCACACTACGCCCCATCAATGCGATTAAGTCTTGGCGTTTTAATACACGCCCATCAGCCTTGCGGAGTTCCACAAAATCGGTGATGTAGTTGGTCACAAGCGTATAGCTGTGGATGCCATCGGTGGTCTCCAAAACATTCACCAACTTATTCTCAGTCTCTTCGGAGGTTAAACCCGTCGCCACAAACACATTACCGCCGAGGGTATCTTCCAGCGAAATTTCAAAGAGACGCTTGACCGCAATCGCCAGCATCGTCACCAGGCTCAGCGCCAACACCCCGATAATAAAACCGAGCAGGGTGGACGACACCCGCCAGCGATTAGAGGACAAGGCCCGTAGTGATACCTTGACATCGGGTAGGCCCATACTAGGAAAGCGCGAGGTGAGTTCGACCAGCATCCACAACACCGCAAACAACAGGGCCACCAAGATTAGCGCCGCCTCTACCAGCGCGATATTCATGCAAATGTCCACAATCGTTTGCCATGTATCGGGATGCGATTCATGCAGCCATGCGTAGGCCGGCCAACCAATTGCCGCGCCAATCCCACCGCCGAGTGCTGCCATCGCCACAAAACCCATTAACCCGCCCCCCATCGTCATGGCGAGACTCGATTGGGTGCGTAGGCTGTTCAGGCTCAACACGAGGCCGATCAAAACCCCAACAATCAACGCCCCTAGCGCGGTTGTCACGGTCAGATGGGTCGCCACCAGCGCGATCGCAATAATCCCGATGGCGAAAAATAGAATCCCCTGTAATCCCGTTTGAACCAGTGTACCAATCGTCAACAGCAGATAACGTCCGGCTTTTGAAATCCCACGTAATTCTTGGGGACGCCGTTTCAAAAAAGGTCGGCCTGCTGCAACGGCTGCCCCACCCATCCCTATTGATAGGGCCAGCACCGCCCCGACGCTTAAAATGCTCCATTGGCTGGCGGGGTCAGGGCTAATCCCATTGCCCAAAATCGTCCAAGCGATCAAGCCGAGCGTTACAAAAATCACCGTCATCACCACCAGCGACTGCCAAATGCCTGTGCTTGGAAGTTGGGTATCATTCGGGCGCAGTACATTACCGGGGCGCACCTGTCCAGCGATAAGCGTCGGCAAAAATCCAAAGATCGTCGTGATGATAATGCCCAACAAAAACCCGCGAATCACCGCTCCACTCGAAAACACCCAATCGAGTTCCGTACCCCACACCTGTCCGGCAAAACCGCGCAAAGCCCACGCCGCGAATAACCCGAACGGCACGCCAACCAGACCGCCTAAAATACCCATCAACACCGATTCAATCATAAATAGAATGGTGATTTGGCGGGCCTGCAATCCAATCGTTTTCAGCACAGCGATTTCAACCGTGCGCCGCGCCACCACCACCAACATCGTATTGATGATGCCGACCCCGCCAATCAACAGCGATACAAGCCCCATAATCAACATCAGATTTTTAAGGGCGGTGGCGATTTGTGAATTGCGGTCACGCAAATCGGCGGTGGTACGCGCATTCACAAATGGGTAGCGATTCTGAAGCCGTTGGGCAAACAAACGCACCTGTTCGGGGTCGGTATCCGACAATCGCACATACAATTGACCCGCATAACGATTACCATCCGCCTCATCCGTCACCAGACTGGGGTCATAATCGGTATACAGCGGGACGGCACTTAAATCAACATAATAAAAGCCAAAAATCGTCGTCACAAAATTATCAGTCAGGGCTTCGGCCTCAATCGGCACAATCCCGCGAATGGTAAATAACGTATCGCCTGCCCCACCCAAGTTAACTTGATCGCCAACCTTGAGATCATGTTCGTCTGCAGCATTGTCGCTCACCACAATATCCGTCGGTTCGCGCATGACCTCGCTAATTAACTTGCCCTCCTCAGTGCGGACTTCGCCATAAATCGGATAGACCGAGTTGCCCTCTGCATCCTTGACCTCAATCACCAGCCCGATAACGGGTTCGGTTTCGTCCTGCCCCTCTTTGGAAAGGCCCGCATTCGCCAGTGGGCTTCGGGCAAATTGGTGACGATAGCTGACCAGTGCTTCGGGGTCACGCTCCTTAATCCAACGTTCAATCTCGCGGATGCCCTTATCGGTAAAAACAAATGCACCCCCACCCGCTGGTTCAATCAAGCCCGCATTTTTGGCGGGTTCGGCATCCCCTTGACGCTCCACCCCCGGAATTGGCGGGATGATGTTGATGTCCCCACGATTCAGTTCTTGCAGATTAGTGGTCAGTTTTTCCATCATCATATCGCCGAGCGTCTGCAAACTGACGACCACCGCCACCCCCGCCGCGATACACAACACCGCGAATAGGGTACGCAAACGACCTACCCGTAAATCATTAATGGAGTGTTCCGTATAAAACAGCAACCGCTGCATTCCGATTACCTTTCCAATACCAAGCGGTCTTCGGTCAACCGCCCATCTTCCAAACTCACCACGCGATCCATTTGTTCGGCAATATTGAGGTCGTGTGTCACCACAATCACGGTTGTATTTAAGGTGCGCCGGATTTCCTTGAGGGCCTCAATCACCTGCTGGCCCGATTTGGTATCCAGATTGCCCGTCGGTTCGTCACACAACAAAATCGGCGGGTCATTAGCCAGCGCCCGTGCAATCGCCACCCGCTGTTGCTGTCCACCCGATAGTTGACGTGGTAAATGGTGGGTTCGGTCTGCCATCCCCAACATCGTGAGCAGTTCCCGCGCCCGTTCATTGGGGTCATATTTGGGATTGACCGCAAATCGCACGGGCAGAGCTACATTTTTGAGGGCCGTCAGCGTGGGGATGAGGTGAAAAAACTGAAACACAAAGCCGATTTTTTCATTACGCACGCGGGTCAGGTGAAATTCATTCATGTCGGAGATGTCAATGCTGTCGAGGTAAATGCGGCCTTTCGAGGGGGTATCCAATCCTCCCAATAGGCCCATCAAGGTGCTTTTGCCGCTGCCGGATGACCCAACAATCGCCAGCATCTGACCGCATGGCACATCCAGATTGATGCCGTTGATGATAGATAGCGAACCCTCACCTACCCGAACGATTTTATGAACTTCGACCGCACGGACGGCAACAGTATTTGAATTTTCAGGAAGGATCATTCGTCAAATGCCTGAAATCCGCTGCCATCAGCCGTAAGTTGTGTCACACGCAGTTCAGCGCCTTCCAATAATTTCTGGCAATAAGCGGCTAAGGTTTGCCCCTGTTCAAATAATGCCAACGATTCGTCCAATGCCAGATTGCTGCCTTCCAGTTTTGCCACAATGTTTTCCAATTGGGCATAGGCTTCTTCAAATGTCAGATTTTCGAGTTGTTGACTTCCCATGGCATATCCTCTCGCCATATCACCAATTTTGGAACGGCCCTCGTGTTATAATAAAATCAACAAGGGTCGGATGATAGGCTTGTCTTTGCCTATTATAAGGCTTTACACACCATATTCGATTACTTCTTAGGAAAACTTAATGGGTATTAGCGCAACAGACTCATCCTCCGCCGAGGTGATTATTCACCCCAACACCTATTCCAAAACCAGTATTTGGATTGCCTTGTTTTTCGCCCTTGTCATTATTGGCGCATGGTTGCTGGCTACCCCTGCCGGAATATTAGGTAAAGCCGATGCCGTCGGTTATGCCATCTGTCATCGCATTACCGTTCGCTCATTCGAAGCCTTCGACCGTCAACTGCCCCTCTGCGCTCGCTGCACCGGCATTTATCTGGGGGTAGTCTCCGGACTGATGCTGCTCATTGCCGGGGGACGCTCTAAAGCCATGCGACTCCCCAATTGGCGCATCCTCATTGTTCTAGGGGCGTTTGTGGCGGTGTTAGCGGTAGACGGCTTCAACAGCTACTTTCACCTATTCCCCGGATTCAAGGGCATCTATACCCCCAACAATACCCTGCGGCTGATTACGGGTGTTTTCACTGGCTTGACCTTCATTAATCTGCTCCTGCCAATTTTTAATAGTGCCGTGTGGGCCAAAGTGGATGACCATGCCCCCATCGAAAATTTCAAGGAATTGGTCGGCATGTGTGGGGTAGCTTCTTTGGTGATTGCCGCCGCGCTAAGTGAGCGTTCTGGCATTCTCCTCATCTTTGGGGTGTTAAGCGCGTTGGGAGTAGTGACAGTATTGACAATGATATGCAGTGTCATGGCGTTGGCTTTGATGCAGCGTAACCAGACCTATGTGGAATGGCGTGAATTGTGGCTGCCGCTTTTAATCGGCCTAACCCTCGCCATTACCATGATTGGGGGGATTGATTTCTTACGTTATATATTCACCGGTACATGGGAAGGTTTTAATATTGATACATCGGCCTTTTTAGTCTGGAGAGTATGACATTATGGAAGCGATTCTTTCCGGCTTGGGGTTATCCACCAGCGCGGGCTTGAATGCCTATTTGCCGCTGATTCTGATGAACCTCGCGGCTCAAGCAGGCATGATAGATACCAAAGGCGTTCCTGCCGAGGTGCTGACCTCCAAACCCGCCCTTGTGGTATTCCTAATCCTCTTGGTGATTGAAACCATCGCCGACAAAGTCCCAGCAGTCGACAGCGTCAACGATATTATCAATACTGCCATTCGCCCCTCAGCAGGCGCATTAATGATGATCGTCAGCACCAGTGGCATGAGCGGTCAAATTGATCCCGAAGTATTAACCGTCTTTAGCATCTTAGCAGGTGGCGCGTCGGCGGGTTCGGTTCATGCCGTCAAAGCTACTGCTCGGCCTGCTGTAACACTTTCAACAGCCGGGATGGGCAATATGGTCGTCAGCGTCCTCGAAGATATTCTTGCTATCTTCATATCACTGGTGGCGCTGCTGATTCCATTGTTTGTCGTGTTTTTCATGGCAAGTTTCGTCGCACTCATGTTATGGTGGATTTGGGAACGTCAGCGTAAAGATATGCTCCGCCAACGCGGATTAGTCTGAATTTCGCAACATTGAGGAAAACCAAAACGTGGCTACCTATCAAAAAATTATCATTCCACTTGATGGCTCTGGTTGGTCAGAACGAGCCGTAACACATGCCGCCAAAATCGCGCTCGAAAATGACGCGGAACTGATTTTGCTGCATGTCTACCATTCGCCACTGGCAGAATATGCCGACACCTTGGCCCTTTCCAATCAAGGGGATATGGTCAACAGCGAACGCGATGAGATGAAACGCTACCTCATTGCAATACGCAATGACTTACGCACTCAAGGCGTCAAAGTGCGCGGGCATATCATCAACGGGCGTGACCCTGCCTATAACATCATCAACTATGTACGTGGCGAAGGCGCGGATTTGGTCGTGATGTCGTCACATGGGCGCACCGGACTGGCAAAACTACTGTTTGGCAGTGTCGCCAGCAAGGTCATGAAGGGCCTCGATATTCCAGTGCTGCTGATTGATCCCGACAAACCGGAAGAGACGGCTGAGGATACAAGTGACCTTGCTACAGGCGAGGATATCTAGGTCCTCAACCAAGCATAGGGGGGGCAAACCCCACTTTGAAGCCCTTCCCTGTGTTCGGGGAAAGTTTTGGGGTGGGGTTAGTCTTGAATCGAATTTGGAATTAGCCGGTATACACCACATTCAGCGCCTGATCGAGCGCACGTTGCATCTGATCGAAATGATTATTTTCGTGACGCAGACCACTCACCACTGCACCGATAGCATTCATCTGGCGATACGCCGACGATTCCGGTGAAAATTCGCGGAAGGTATCCAGATGAGGCTGATCGGGCCATGTATTGAGATAACTCAGGCGGATTCGACGGCTTTCTTCTAGTCGGTGCATCACTTCAGCTTTGGTTTTGACCAGATGCCAATCCGGTTCATAGCGCACCCGCACCCCTTGCGGAAGCACGACCCCCCGCGCCAGTAGTGACCCATACGCCGCTGCTTCTTCTGCCGAGGCCGTTACATGTAAAACCAGATGGGCCAAACTCCAACCCTGATAACGTTCGTCAGCGGGCGCATAGGCGTCGTCCGCGTCCGGGTCATTGGGAATAAAGGTCAAATCAGCGTCCGTCGTGTCCTTCAGCAACTCCACCATGCGGTCAATGGAGGCATGGGTCGCGGCACGTAAATCATCTAGCGTAAGGGGTTTGGAAAAATCGTAGATGGTAACTTCTTTGTTGTTTAGACGAGTAAAATCAAGTAACAAGTGCGTCTTCTCCCTATATCACATTAAGATAGAATCACCGCAAAAGGTCCCCAGCGGGTCTCGACCAGATGTAGCAACTCCGCGAGGGCTGCCTGAGCCTGTTGGCGGGTTGTATCATCAACGTCGAGGGCTGCAAATTCATCCTCATCCAGCACCAGTGTGCGGCCATCGGGATAAACCATCACATCTAAAGCAAGGTCTTCCGCATAAATCGCATCAATTTCTAAGCGGGCCGGACGGGTGATATTGCAATACCAGCCTTCAAGTGTGTCACTATCTCGATGATGTAAGGCGAAAATATTGTACCAACGGTCTGAAAAAAACCATTCCACCATACGATCACCCTTCTTAAACGTGTGGTATCCGGTCGGGTAGTCGTTGCGGGCAAAATAGGCTTCCAGCACAATGCTGTTTGGGGTGCGTTCAAGCTCAACACCCCTATATTCCAAAACAATCTGCCCCTGATAATCTAATTTGTAAACAATAATTGATTGTCCCATGCCTACTTATCCCCTTAAGGCCGCCAATAAATGTGTTTCGAGTGCGATCATATCCGTCGGGTGATTCGCAATCCATTCTTGGCGTGGTCTAGGTAATGGAATGGTGAGTTCTTGCACAATTCGTCCGGGACGCTGACTCAATACCAAGACGCGGTCAGCCAAATAGATTGCTTCCTCAACATCATGGGTCACAAACAGGATGGTATATTTGAAATGCTGCCAGATATTGAGCAGCCAATCCTGCAATTCGCGGCGTGTCAGTGCGTCCAATGCCCCAAACGGTTCATCTAGCAGCAAAATATCTTGCCCCGCCAAAAACGTGCGTAAAAATGCGGCGCGTTGACGCATCCCCCCCGAAAGTTGAGCCGGAAAAGCATCCGCGAAGCCATCCAACCCAAACAGCGGCATCAATTCACGGGCACGCGCCTTGGCTTGACGGCGATTTTTGCGTTGTACTTCAGGGGCCAAGATGACATTTTCTAGGACGGTGCGCCATGGAAGGAGTGCATCTTGTTGGGGCATATAGGCAACTTTCCCCAAGCGTTTTTGAGCCGCCTCGCCATTAATGCGAATTTGCCCAATGTCCGGTTGAAGCAGGCCAACAATCAGTTCCAAAAGTGTGCTTTTACCCGACCCACTAGGGCCAATTAAGGTAACAAATTCACCCACTGCAAGTGATAGGCTCAGGTCTTGCAGCGCCAGAACGGGTTTTCCGGCCTCCCAATAGGTATAGGTAATATGCTCAATTTCAAGTTTGGACATCAATCCTCGCTCCTTGGCCTGCCCCCACCTCTTGCCCGGACAGGTCAAAGAGCAAGGCGGAAATAGGCCTATTCTTCAACTGTACCCGGCAAGAACTCATTCGTGAAGACTTCCGATGTATCAAATGGCCCTTCGATGATGCCATTCTCGATCAAGAAGTCAGTGAAGCCTTGCCATACCTCGGCACTTTGTTGCCCCCAACGCGGCGCATCTGCCATATATTGATCCGCTAACCATTCGGCACTTGTATTGACCAAATCGGCATCCAATTCGGGCACGGCCTCCAGCAAAATCGCAGCTGCCTCAGTGGAATTTTTAATCGCATAGGCATAGCCCCGTGCGGTTGCTTGGACAAACGCCGCCACAACATCAGGATTTTCGTCAATCATCGTTTGGCTAGTCAGCAAAATCGGGGTGTAATAATCCGGCACACAGTCCAGATAATCTTGGAACATGACCGTATCGAGTTCCGTCCCAGCAACCTCGGCCTGTATCCCCTGCCAACCATAGAAAATCCACGAAAAATCAATGCGTTCCGTATTCATCAGCTCGATTGGGTCAGTATACCCCACGTCCAGATAATGGCTTTTGTCCCATGTTGCGCCGTTGCATTCAAGTAAACGGGACAGCATCGCGTTTTCCAGATCGGGCTGACTAAACCCCCCGTATATCAACGGAGCCAAATCCGCCGGATTCTCAATGGCGTTCTTGGCGGCAATAGTTGCAAATGCCGAGGTATTGTGCTGAATGATAGCGGCGACGGAAACCACCTCCGAGCCATCCACCAGCGCATAGGTCGTAAAATCTTGAAAGCCGACCCCAAATTCAACTATCCCCGCGTCCAAAGCCGCCTCGACCAATATGTCAACCGGCTCGACGATTTCTACATCCAGATTGGCCTCGTCGTAATACCCCATTGATTGGGCGACATACAAACCTGTGTGATTGGTGTTCGGCGTCCAATCGAGCATCAATATAACCGAGGTGCGTTCCTCAGCTTTGGCAAATTCGGTCGCTCCCCCCAACGGGTCTGGCTTCGAACCATCGTCTTGGGCCACCACTATTGCTGGCAGCAGAGCCAAAATCATGACGACAAGCATCGTTTTTAGAATAACTGTGGTTTTCATGAGGTTTTTATCCTTTTCAACTGTACACCACGCACTTTTTGCCAGAACGAATTCGATTGACGGCCCACCAGCAACCAGCGCAGCGCCACCATCTCGACCAGTGTCACCAGCAAAACCAGCAAAACCGTCAATACCGCAATGACAATCACCACCAGAAACACCTGATCGGTATTGAAGGAGCGATACGATCGCTGCAAAAATTTACCCAGCCCTTCCCCCGAACCAACATATTCCCCGATGACCGCCCCTACAACACTGTAGGTTGCTGCCAATCGCAGACCGCTAAAAAACGAGGGCATGGCTGTTGGCAAACGGACTTTCCACCATGTCTGCAATTTGTTCGCCCCCATCGCCCGTAATAAGCGCATGTGCAGTGGGTCGGTGCTGCGAAGTCCGTCTAAAGTGCTGACCATGATTGGAAAAAAACAGAACAAGACGACCACCACGATTTTTGGGCCATAGCCGAATCCAAACAGCAAAATCAGAATCACCGCGATGGCAAATGTCGGAATGGTCTGGGTCAGCACCAACAGGGGATAAAGAATCCAGCGCAGCGACGGAAACATATCCATGATGGATGCTAGGCCAAGCCCGATAGCCGTCGCAATCGCTAACCCGGTCAAGGTGGCCCACAAGGTATTCGGAATCTGTGTTTCAATCAAATTGTCTTGATAGACTTCCCATGCCTGCCATATTTCATTCGGGGATGGGATCAGTCGGCCCAATTCATCACGGGTCACCGCATTGGAATCCACATACAATTGAGTCACGCCCCCGGTCAAAAAAAGGATCAGCAGCAGCAACAGGGTAATCAGAATCAGAATCCGCCCAATTTCCAGCGGCATCCTGACCAGATCGCGCCGCCGAACTGCTTTGGGGGGAGGGGCTGATACACTCATGGATAATGCCTTACCCCTAACGATATTTGGCGAGCTTGTCATCAATGGTCGAGCCGTTGACCGCGTCCGAAATCTTGATAATCGTCACGGCCTTCTGCACACCCGCTTCAAAACAGGCTTCATGTGCTGCTTGGGCGGCCCGCAGGCAATCTTCCAGTGGCCCTTCCATGACAGTTTCCATCGGGGTAACCATATAACGAATACCAGACGCCTGTATTGCCGCAATTGCCTTATCCACAACGGGATAGGGGTCATTGGTAAACGGCAGCACTTGTACTCCAACGACAGTTGTCCGCGAACTAGACATGGTTGTTTTTCCTTCTGTTTCTACCGTCTGCTTTTTCTCTTATGCGTGACCTATTGTATGAACAATCAGCAGGCTACCACTCCTAAAGGTGACACTTGCCTCTGGGGAAATAATGACATTACTGACCCCACGTGCTGGCCCAAAATGGAGCGTTTCACCACGAAGAGGATATGCCAATCCCTGCGTAATGATTCCCTCGGCATCACCTTGAAAGGGGATAAGGGATAGAGTGTCGCCAATAGACCCCATCAAAGGATGTGTCCCCGGCTGGACGACCCATACCGATTGGTTAGCATCAACCAGCAGTACCCTTCGGTTTTGCAAAGCGGGTAGGGTCAATAGATAGATATTGCTGAGGGCATGGTCAATGCGTGCCCCCATCGCTGCCAGAATGAATATTTCGCTGGCCTGCCGCACCGCCGCTTCGAGTAGGGCGAGTTCCAGATCGGTCTCATCTTTATGGGGTGAGAAACGGAAAAGTTCAGTACCATCCGCTTCGAGGGTATTCAGGGTTTCGGGACGGACAGAATCCATATCTCCGACGATGATGTCAGGATGCAGGCCCATTTTTAAGGCCACATCCGCACCTCCATCGGCACAAATTACCAGTGCATCCGCCGAGTTTGCAATAATGGTCTGCACTGCTTGACCAATCTGGGGAGTTCCATTCGCCACCACGATGGCTTTTTTGAAACCAGACATAAACGAAAAACCACTCCTTTGAGGGAGTGGCTGAATTTGAATATTCTTGCGAACTCCCTCCGCCGGAATTACCCGGTTCAGGTTCAAGGGTCGGCATTGTCTTGAAATGCCCTCTCAGCCTGATTATCTCAAGCTCCCCTGTAGCGATCAGTTGTAGTTAAATGAAGTTAACATGGGTAGTCGGATTTGTCAAACAAATTTTGGACAAACTGTGTTTTCGGCTTGAATAAAGGGTTATAGACGAATTGTTAGGCAATTTTAAATTTCCCAAATTTTACCCTTGCGTGGGGGAGGAGGGAGTGGTAAATTAGGGGAGTACCGCAAACAAGGGAAAAAACGTTGGAGATAGCTCGAAGCTATGCTAACGAATGACAAATCAGGAGGAAACAGACGCGCTTAGTTGAGGCAAAGGATGCA